>VGYP01000401.1 GCA_016872955.1 Planctomycetota bacterium | reverse complement strand
AGTTGTCGATCAGCATCCCCACGGCGAAGGCGATGCCGGCCAGGCTGATCACGTTGAGCGTCCGGCCGTAGGCGGCCAACGCCAGAAAGGTGCCCATCACGCTGACTGGAATCGACAACGCGACGATCAACACGGAGCGGATGTTCCGCAGGAAGATCAGCAGCGTCACGAGCGTCAGCAGGCCGCCGACGAGGATATTGTCCATCACAAGGCCGATCGCCGAGTCGATGTAGGTCGTCTCGTCGTAGACCAGCGTAAGCGAGAGCCCACGGGGCTGCAGGTCCCTGTTGATGGCAGCCACCACCTCCCGCAGCCGCCGCATGACCTCGAGCACGTTCGCCCCCGACTCGCGGGTCACGCGGATCGCGATGTTGCGGGCCCCGAACCGACGCACGATGCCGTCGGGCTTCTTGGCGCCGAGCCGCACGACCGCCACGTCGCGGACATAGACCGGTTTGCCCTCCCGACGGGTGATGATCACGCCTTCGCCCTGCTCGGGGGTGCGGAATCGTCCCAGGGTGCGGACGACGTACCGCCGCTTGCCCTCCCAGAGATCCCCGCCGGAGGTGTCCTGGTTGTGGTTGGCCAGCGCGAGCCGCAGGTCGTCGATGGTGAGGTTTCGGGCCGCCAAGAGCTGCGGATCAACGATCACCTGCAGCTCGTCCGCACGACCGCCGACGAGGTCGGCGTTGGACACGCCGTCGACCCGTTCGAGGCGGGACTCGATGGCGTCCTCCGCCATGCGGCGCACCGCCTCGACGTCGATCTGCGGAGCCGCGAGGGTTGTGAGCTGCGGGTGGTCAGCGGCCAGCCGACGGAGCCGAAACAGGGCCAGGTCGGGTGTCCGCGCGGAGAGCACCCGCTCGAGATCGGCCGCCAGTTCCGGATGGGCGGCCTTGGCCGCCTCGATCGGGCCGCGATCGGGCGCCGACTGGCCGAGGATCAACCAGGCCACGGGGCGATCGTTGGCACTCGACGTGCGGATCACGGGCCGATCTGCGTCGATCGGCCACTCCCGCACCTGCTGGACCCGGTTGTTGACCTTGACGAGTGCCTGCGACATGTCGACGCCGACGGAGAACTCGAGTTCGACGACGGCCACCGAGTCACTCGATTCGCTCGACAGTTTGACCAGCCCCTCGACCCTTCGCAGTTGCTCCTCTAGCGGCTGGACCAGCTCCTTCTCCACCTCCTGGGGGCTGGCGCCCGGCCAGCGGACGTCCACGGTGATCGCGGGAATCTGCACCTCGGGTGTAAGCTGCACCGGCATCGAGACGATCGCCAGCGTGCCAAAGAGCACCACCAGCAGGACGCCCACGGCCACCTTGACTGGATTCGAGACGCAGGTGGCAATCAGGTTCATGACACGGCCCCGCACGACGGGGATGCGGGATGCCCGCGAGGCACGTCAGGGAGCCGGCGGCTGGAAGGAAACGGTCATCCCGGGCTGGAGCCGCTCGTTGCCCCGGGTGACGAGGAGTTGGCCGGGTTCGAGCTCGCCTCGGATCTCGACGTGGCCCTCGACGGCGGCGCCGAGAGCCACCTCGCCGGGCCGAACGGTGCCGGTGGCTGCGGCGTCGCCGCCAGCCGTGGGATCGATCACGAACACCAGCGGCCGGGCGGCACCGAGCACGACGGCGTCCTTCGGAACCACCGTGGCGGTGCCGGTCTCACCGACGGGCAGCCAGGCGCGGGCCAGCATGCCTCCCTTGAGGGCTGGCTGGCCGTCGATGACCCGGTTTTCGAGGATGATCTCCACCGGGAAACTCCGGCTCAGGACATCGGCCTGCGGGACCACGCGGGCCACCGTGCCGACCTAGGTCTGCGCCGGAGCCGAATCGAACTCGAGACGGACTTCCGCGCCTGGCTTCACGAAGCGGACCGACAGTTCGGGCACGTGGGCGACGATCTTGACCCGATCGAGTTCCGCGATCCTTGCCACCAGCCCTCCCCTGGAGAGCCATTGCCCTTTCTCGGTGAACCGCTCCACCACCCAGCCCGCAAACGGGGCCCGAATCGTGTGTTTCGCGAGCTGATCGTCGATCCGCTCGACCTCGGCTTCCTGGGCGGCGACGGCCGCGGCGGCCTGGGCGATCTTTTCCCGGCGGGGGGCCGGCTTCCGCGAGCGCCAGGGCGGCCTTGCCCCCGGCGAGCTGCGCTGCGGTGGCATCCAGTTCCGTCTGGGCGTCCTGGAGTTCGTCGGCCGTGCTCGTGCCCCGTTCCGCCAACCGGGCCAACCTGGTGAGCCGGCCCCGGGCGTACGCCAGCCGGGCCTCGAACCCGGCCACCATGGCCCGTGCTTGCTCGACCTCCTCGGGACGTGATCCGGCCCGCAACTCGTTGAGCTCCTGACGGCGACGATCCAGTTCGGCCACCGCGCCGCGGCGCTCGATCTCGAGCAGCCCCGTTAGCAACCCGGCGATCGGCTCTCCGTCAGCCACCTGCTGGCCATCCACGATTGGAAAGGACGGACACGAGGCGGCCATCCACGGCACTGCCCACGTCGCTCGTCCGGGCTGGCAGGACGGTGCCCACGAATGACTGGCCGCCGGCCAGCGGCATGGTGGACACACGGGCCGCCACCACGGGCGCCGGCGTTTGCCCGAGGCCGGAGCGGGCCCACCAGGGCACGACCAGCATCACCAGGGCGGCAAGCCACCGGTGCCCGGCGGGGCCGTCCGCCGGCACGCCCGGGCACAACGTCGAAAAAAAGCCGCGAACCGACGCCTGTGTCATGCGAACGGTTGTACCGTGCTCGGATCGGCCTGCTCGGCACCTTTGAGGCCCTGGAAAGCCGCTTTTTTGCAGCCGCTTGACGCCTCGGACAAGACCGGCTAGATGCCGA
>VGYP01000400.1 GCA_016872955.1 Planctomycetota bacterium | reverse complement strand
GGACTCGTTGATCGCGTTCTTCTCCTTCTTGGGATCGAATACGACCAGGCACTCCGGCAGCCTGGACAGCGTGCGGATACCCCCGAGGTTCCGCAGCATCTTGCGATGCTCGCGACGGAGCGACGACTGCATCTTCTTGGAATAGGTGGCGAAGGCGTCGCTGGGAATCAGCGTCTCGAGTTCCTCCAGACGGGCGAGCCGGTTGCGAATGGTGCGAAAGTTGGTCAGCGTGCCGCCGAGCCAGCGGTCGCTCACGTAGGGCATGCCGCAGCGGCCAGCCTCACGGGCGACGGCCTCGGCGCCCTGCCGCTTCGTGCCGACGAACAGGACCAGGGCCTGGTTGGCCGACACCTGCTTAAGATACCTGCGGGCCCGCAGCAGGCCGCGGATCGTCTCGCGGACGTCGATGATGTGGATCAGGTTCTTGCGGCCGTGGATGTAGGGCCGCATCTTGGGATTCCAGCGGCTGGCGCGGTGGCCGAAGTGCACGCCGGCTTCGATCAACTCCTGGGCGAGGACGTTGGACACGCTCGGTAACTCACTCGTGGGGCTGGCGGGGAAAGCGGGGACGGACAGCGATGGCCGTCCCCGGAGAACTCCGCAAACTATCGGCTTTTCGCGAGGAATGTCAATCGACGCCGCTCCCTTGCGGCCACGGCGCGGTGCCGCTCGTGCCCAAACGGCGCTCGGGGCGGTCGAGGCTTGAATCGCCGGGAACCGGCGAACTAGACTCCGATCATCGAAATTTCCGGCTGTTTTCGCCTCTTCTGTCCCAAACCTCGGCGGGCCCGCAAGGGACCGCGTCCCTCATGCGGCACGTCCTCTCTGCCACGGTGCAGAACGTTCCCGGCGTGCTGGCGCACGTCTCGGGCATGCTCGCCTCGCGGGGCTACAACATCGACAGCCTGGCCGTCGGTGAGACCGAAGACCCGGGCTTCTCGCGGATGACCTTCGTGCTCCGCGGAGACGACCGCGTGCTCGACCAGGTCCGCCGACAGCTCGAGAAGATCATCACCGTCGTCAGGGTCGACGACATCAGCGCCCGCAACTTCGTGGAGCGGGATTTGATGTTGATCAAGATCGCCGCCGAGGCGGGCGTGATTCGCACGGAGATCAAGGAACTCGCGGAGATCTTTCGCGGCCGGATCGTGGACGTGGCCGCCGACAGCGTGATCGTGGAGATCTCGGGCACCGAAAAGAAGCTCGAGGGCTTCATCGAGCTGATGCGGCCGCACGGCATCCTGGAGCTGGTCCGCACCGGCCGGATCGCGATGGTCCGCGGCAGCCCGGTCACGCGGGAGATGAGCGAGGCCGGCGACGGCGGGCCGCTGCCCGACGCGGGCGCCGAATCGCTGGCCTGACCGACTCCCCTCTCGTCCCCCCGATCGTCACCCCCTCACGTCACCCTTTCCGGAGCGACTCTTTGCCTGCCTCGATCTTCTACGACGCCGACGCCGATCTCCAGCATCTCGCGAGCAAGACCATCGCCATCATTGGCTACGGCTCCCAGGGGCATGCGCAGGCCCAGAACCTGCGGGACAGCGGCCTGAAGGTGGTGGTCGCCCAGCGGCCCGGCGGTCCCAACTACGACCTCGCCAAGAGCCACGGCTTCGAGCCGGTGAGCGTCGAGGAGGCGGTGAAGCAGGCCGACCTCATCAACATCCTGCTGCCTGACGAGCTGCAGGGGGACGTCTATCGCACGAGCATCAAGCCGCACCTCAAGAAGGGGGCGGTGCTGATGGCCAGCCACGGCTTCAACTTCCACTTCGGCCAGGTCGAGCCGCCGCCCGGCCACGACATCCTGCTCGTCGCCCCCAAGGGGCCGGGCCACCTCGTCCGCAGCGAGTTCGTGAAGGGGGGCGGCGTGCCCTGCCTGATCGCGCTCGGGCCGGGGGTGAGCGACCAGGCCCGCCAGATCGGCCTCGCCTACGCCAAGGGCATCGGCGGCACTCGGGGCGGCGTGATCGAGACGACCATCGCCGAGGAGACCGAGACCGATCTGTTCGGGGAGCAGGCGGTGCTCTGTGGCGGCGTCTCGGAGCTCATCAAGGCGGGCTTCGACACGCTCGTCGAGGCGGGCTACCAGCCCGAGATGGCCTACTTCGAGTGCCTCCACGAAATGAAGCTGATCGTCGACCTGCTCTACCAGGGCGGCCTGGAGTACATGCGGTACAGCGTGTCCAACACGGCGGAATATGGCGACTACACCCGCGGCAAGCGGATCATCACCGACCAGACACGTGCCGAGATGCGGAGGATCCTCGAGGAGATTCGTTCCGGGCAGTTCGCCCGGGACTGGATTCTCGAGAACCGCGGCGGCGCGGCGATGTTCAAGTCCACCCGGCGTCGGGAGCGGGAGCACAAGCTCACCGAGACCGGCCGCCGGCTGCGGAAGATGATGAAGTGGATCGAAAGCAAGGAAGTCTGACGGCTGCGGCGGGGCCCGCCCCGCCCCCTTCCCGCGGGGCTTGCGCGACCGCCGGTCGTCACGAGCCCATCACAGGCGTGGCCTCCCGACGCACCGGTTTTCGGTAGGCTGTCCGCACGACCATTCTCGAATCGCCCGCAGGGAGAACCGACCGATCATGGCTGGCGAAGACGCGGAGGCGCGGGCGATCTACGAGCAGCTCCAGCCGGGTGACCGGGTGGAGGTGATCCACGACGTGACCGTGGGCTCGAGCCGTGCCTGGAAGACGGCGACGGTAGGCCGCGTGCTGCGAAGGGAGCGGCGGCGTCACGGGCTGCATTTTCGCCGTCACGCCGACGACAAGGTGTTCAGCGACGTGCTGATCGTGGCCCGCGACGACGGCGAGTTGACGACGGTGACGCTGGACGAGTTCACACG
>VGYP01000399.1 GCA_016872955.1 Planctomycetota bacterium | reverse complement strand
CTGGCCGAACCGCGTCCGGACCGGCGCGGTGACCTGCAGGTTGGCGAAGGTGTCGATCTGGTTCGTGCGGGCGACGAGCGAGATGTCGCCGTCGGTATCGATGGCGCTGGTCAGCACGAGGCCATTCGCCGCCGTGACGGAAATCGGCCCGCTCGAGGCCGCCACCGCGTCGAGCGAGATTCGGTCGATCTCCTCGATGCTCAGGCGATAGGGAAACGGCCCCTGCGGATCGCTCGCGGAAGATGCCGCCCGCACCCGGAGGGAATCGATCCGGGTCCGCAGGTCGATGTCGTGGAAGGCGGTCGAGCCGGTCAGCGGAGTGCGGGCGTCGTTGCCGGGCACCACATCGACGACGCTCCCCTCGATCGTGCCGGTGAGTTCCCCCGTGGCTGCGGACCGGGTCGTGAACGTGAATGGGGCCAGGTGGCGGACGGACGGCAGGGAGTTGAACAGGTACGACTGCTTGTCGACGTTGACCAGCCCCTCGAACACGACGTCTGCCTGCGTCGCCTCCAGGTAGAGCGATTCGCTCCTCACCCCCAAACTGACGTTGGCGGGGGTCGCCAGCGTCGACGCAATGCTGCCAAGCGGCACGGTGGCGGTGTTCGTGGCGGGGTCCCAGGCTTGCACGCGGGTGCCCTCGCGGATGCCGAAGCCCGCCAGCGCGACCCCCACCGGATTGAAGTTTTCCGGAAAGGCACCGCTCGCGCCCGGTCCGAGCGTGATCTGCTGATTGACGGCCGTCGAGCCCACGGGCGGCGGCAGAATCGCGGTGATCTGAATCCCTTCCGCCTGGGTCGAGAGGGAGCCGTTAGCGCTGATCCGAGCCAATCCCCGAGGGGTCGGCGTGCCGAAGTCGTCGCCGACGTAGATTTCGAACACGTTGGCAGCCGCCGCGGCTGCGATGGTGAGCCGCTCGGCCATGGCCGGCGGGCTGGGCTCGGCCACGATGACCTCGGGCCGCTCGGTGTAGCCCGAGCCGGGGTTCACGATCTCGATGCTGACGATCCGTCCTTCGGGGTCGAGGATCGCCCGGGCCGTGGCCTGGACGCCGAACCCGTCCCGCGACGGCGGGGTGATCACCACCCGCGGCAACGCTTGGTAGCGATACCCCGGGTCGAGGACTTCGACTTGCAAGACCTGCCCCGTGGCCGCGTCGATCGACACCACCCGGGCGGTTGCTCGCGATTGCGGGATGGGCGGAGCCACGGCAACCGTGGGGATGCCCGTGTAGCCCGACCCCGGGCTCGTGACAAGGTATCCCGTGATCGTGCCCGCCGGGCTGACGACGGCGACAGCCGTCGCACCCGAGCCACCGCCGCCGCTGATCGTGACCACCGGCGGAATGGACGGGTTGTACCCGAAGCCCTGGAAGCCCGGCAGCGGCTCGATCGCGGTCAGTTGCCCCCCTAGGCCCGGCCCGAAGTTTCGAACGACCGCCACGGCACGGCCTGCGCGGATCTGCGAAAAGCTGTAGAGCGAGGGAACGGAAGGGGTCCGGAGATAGGGATTGACGTAGTCTGGCTCGATACTGAGCCTCTCCCGAGCCACCTGGGAGCGACCGATCGACAGCCTGTCGGGGCTCGTCATCGTGGCTCGAATGTTGATGTTCGTGGCCCGGAGATCGATGTCTTCGTCGACCGCAACCTTGACAGGTGAGTCAATGTTGATCGTGGAAGCGGGCGTGAGGAGATCGACCGTCAGGCCGCGGGTGATCGTGTGCCCGCTGACGAAGGTGACTTGATTCGGCTCCGCCTCCCGGACGTAGGTGAGGTAATCGGCATTCAATCTCAGCTCGGATGGACCGCCGGGGATTGCAATCGCGGACTCGTAACTGAATCCGCCGGTATCGTCGTCAACCTCCACCTCTTCTTCCCAGCGGCGAAACTCCAGTTCCACCACGCTGCCGGAGACGAGCCGGCCGCGGATGTCGATCAACCCGCCGGTCGGGGCCGGCACGTTGACGGAACTATTGCCCCCGAAGCGCAGGACTCCATTTGCGTCAATGTAAAAGGCAGGCAACTGGATCCGGTCGCTGCTGCCCCAGGCGAACGAAATCCCCCCGCGGAGCGTGCCGGTGATGACCCCCAGCGATTGCCGCTCGCCGATCCCGTCCTCAAGCGTCGCACCGGCCCCGGGGAGCGTGATCTGGACGACCTGTAGATTTGGATTGCGCCGCAGCGAAGGCTCCGCCGCGGGCACGTTTACGGTTGCTCCTTCAAGGGTTTCAATGCCAAGAGGACCGATAAATTGATAAGAGTAAGATGCACCGACGAGAGTCGGACGATTCGATGGGCCGAGTGGATTACTCCAGGTCACCACGAGACCGCTCTGCCCACGATTGCTCTCCGTAAAAACATCATCGCCCGCGATGCTGATCGGCCTGATGTGGCCCACCGGCAACGGCTCGCCCCATCCCGGTCCCTGCAGATTCGAAGGATTTGGATCGGCTAAAGTGGGAGAGATGAGGCCCCCCGGTCCGAAAGTCCAGCGCGACGTCGTACCGTCCCGCTGAATCAACTCGATAGTACCCTCGATGCCAGGGGTGGGAGGGGCGGTGATGCCTTCGAACAGCACCTTGTCGTCATTCAGCAAAAACGTCGATCTGCCGTTCGTGACAAAGTCGGGCCGCAGGGCCTCTGACAGTCGCCGGGTACCGTTGGTGACGAAGATCCCCTGGTAGCGGTCGCCAGCGTCGATGCCATCGATGATCTGGTAGTTTAGAAAACTGGAGTTTGTGGCGACGATCAGATCCTGGCTGACGCTTCCCACCTGCCGAATGAACACGTCACTCCCGTCGTCTGAGGCGATGATCGCCCGCCCCGCGACCGCCGTGCTCCCACCGAAAAGGTCCACCGCACT
>VGYP01000398.1 GCA_016872955.1 Planctomycetota bacterium | reverse complement strand
GCTCCGTGCGACGTGCTGCCAGGACTTGATGCGAGCGAGGCAGGCGGGGAGTCGCGGTAAAGGAAGAAAAACCCGCGACTCAACCCGCCGCCCGGCTCACGAATCGACTCTGCGTGCCCGCTCCACGGCCAACGCCTCTCGCAGCCGCCGCACTTCTTGCACGAGGTGCCACACCCTCGCGGCTAGGTCACCGCTGGTGCCCGTCCACGCTCCCTGGTATCGACGGGCGTGTTGCTCGCACTCGACGAGGTAGGCGTCGGTCAGCGGCTCAGCCATCGCGGCACTCCTCGTCAAACAGCACGATAGCCAGCAGGCTATACGCAGCGAGGTCCAGCAGCGTGTCTCGCACGCCCTCGTGAACCAGGCGGCCAGTGCGGCAGTACGTGCGGAGTCGCTGAATCTTGTCACCGATCCGCACCATGCAGCCCCGCCACGCCTCGATGCCGACGAACTCAGCCCCCTGGCGGATGTTGGCAAGCGGGTCGGACTCGCTGCCGTAATCCTGCGACTTGCTGAGGTGCAGCGTCCGCAGTTCTTCAAGCAGCTCAAGGAACGGCAGCGAGCCGGGGCGCAGCCCCTCGTCACTTGTGTCTGGACAACTAGGGCTTGTCTCTCCGTACCATTTCTCGGCCGGCTTGCCGGCGGCCTGCGCCTCGCGGCGTTGCTGGACTGCGGTGCGGAGTGCGGCGTTGGACTCTTCAATGCTCATTTGATTTCCTGACGGAGATCGCGGTCGCAAAACAAGGGATACGCCCTCGTGACTTCTTTTCGGCCGTGGTCGATCACGATGGCGGCTTGACACGGCGGCTCGTAGGTTGCCTTGATACGGACAGAGTACGCGGAGTGTCCAATCATGCTCCCGTTCGAGACGTATCGCCCGGCACGACTCCACGAAAACTGATGCCAGTGCCCGAGGCACGTCAGGTCGGCTCGCTCCGTCGCGTCCCACGCAGCAATCGCTTTGTTCAACGGTACATGAATCCCGCCGATGCCGCCCTGGTATCGCACGGCATGGCCGTGACAAAATCGAATCCTGAACCCGTCGAGGTCGAGGTAGTTTAAGTGCCCTTCGCCGATCTGCCAGCGGACGTTCCTCCGCGTCTCCGCAGCCCGCATCGTCAAGTAGAGATGATGCTCATATGACGTATCGGTCTCGTTTGTGCGGAGTTTCTCAGTTGTGCGGCCGTGATTCCCGCAAGAAGTCGCTACCACGATTTCTTTTGCATTGTCAGCCACGGTGTCGAGGAAACCTCGCAGTCGTTCGCCGATCCATCGAACTGCTGCCAGCGGGTGCAGGCTGTTCTCCTCGGCGAGTTCGGGGTGAATCATGCCGCTGATGAGGTCGCCGCCGAACCACAGCACCACACGCTCGATCTTGACGAGTTGCCGCTCGTGGTCGAGCATCGTGAAAAACCGTTCTTGCAACTCGTCGAGTCGGCGTTGACATACGTCAAGGTCATAGGAGTTCCGCCCGTTCACAGTTTCGGGCCGCACCGTTTCCTCGCAGTGGATGTCTGAAAGCAAGACAACCATCGTGGCGTCGTGCTTGGCACCCTTGACAGATTTGGTCAAGGGCTGCGACGTCGCCTTGAGCCCTCGCAGCGACAGCAGCGCGTCGGCTCGTTCGCGCTCGCGGTCGATCTGAGAGAGCGCGGCCTTGTAGCGGCTTCGCAACGATGCCGCCTCGGCTCGCAGGCGAGCCAGTTCGGCGTCGTGCAGGAGCATCGCGTCGGCGTTGAGAGACGCCTCGATCTCGTCTGTCAAGCGAGCTTTTTGCCCAGCCATTCGACCATTCCTGTTTTTTCGCGTACTTTCCAGCCGCGGTCCTTTGCGGCCCTGGAAATCAGTCGTGCTAGCTGCGTCCGCGTCACGCCGTACTCGCCTGCATGGAACCGTTTTCGGATCGCGAGTAGGTCTTGCTGGGCCTCGTCTGGCAGGCGGTCAAACCATGTCTTAGGGCGGCTCGCCTCTGTTGCCAGCGAGTCGATCTCGGCGAGCAGGCTCACTTTTCAAGCTCCTTCGGTGTCATCGTGTAGAGCGTCAAGAGAACGCGGGCGAGGTCTTTGCCTGCCTGCTCGATCACTTCCTCAGACGCCTGCGGAAAAATCGCGTGGAGTAGTTCGTGGATCAGCACGGTGAGGCGGTGCTTGCCTCTCATGCCGTCGTGGAGAATGATCCGTGGCCGCTTAGCCTTTTGCGTGTACGTGATGCCGTAAGCGTCGCCCGTCAGGGTCGTGAACCTGATGAGCCATCGCTCGTCGCCGTTGAGGGTAAAGTGGTGTTCGCTGGGCATTGCTCTAGCGTGCCAGACCCGTCAAGCATTCCGCTTGGCGTCCTTGATTGCCCGCCGCACGAGCAGCCGACCGGCCATGTCCACAAACGGCAAGCCGCGTTTCTGAGCCTCTTCGCGAAGCCAGCCGACGATCTCCTCCAGATGAGCCTCGCACCACCCTGGCTCGCGGGCCTCGTTGATGTCCATCGCTGCTGCCCGAGCGTTGCATGAGCAGTTTGGCGTCGCCGTGATGCCGATGCGTGACAAAAGTTTTTTTAGTTCGGCCCCTGGGCCGCGATTGAAAACAAACGCAATCTGATTTCGCGGATAGTCTGGATGCCGCCGATCGACCTCGACCCACCCGTCTCCGTAGTCAGCGATCACAGCGCGTAGTGCAGTTGCACTATCAGCGTGTCGGCCTGCAATCAATCTGAGATATGACTCTAGCTTGATCCGCATCACTAAAAATAAATCGTGACCGTCGGAACGTCTGGCGTGAACAGAGAACATGGAATGTACGACGTAGCGCCGACGTATTGAAAACCGTCCCATTGAGTCGCGTACAGAAGCTCTTCGACGTCGGCCTGACC
>VGYP01000397.1 GCA_016872955.1 Planctomycetota bacterium | reverse complement strand
TATGTCTCTAATGTCCAGGCGCTCGGTCACTGGGGTTGGGAAAGCAACATGCAGCCCTTCATGCGGGAGCACGTCACGATCGACAAGATCAAGGATGGTGCGAGCAACGTGATCGTGTTCACGGAGCGATACGCGGTCTGCCCGACGCCCTCTCTGGTCGGCAACGGCCGCGTGTCCTGGCTCGAAACGAGAGACGCGATGCCCTTTCAACCGATCTTCGCCACCAATATCAACGGCTTCCCAGTCGTCTTGGCCCCGCAGGATGCTCCGCGGCCCGAGGTTTGCAATCCAACCACCGTGCAATCGGCGCATGTGCGGGCGATCAAGATTGCGTTTTTCGACGGGGCGGTCCGCACCATCGATACGGCCGTCGACGCGACGATCTGGAAGACGATGGTCATGCCCGCCGACGGCACGAGGTGAGCGGCGTGGTGGATGGCGCGACGGCAGCCCGCGGGCGACGGTCTCCATCGAGGCGTGGATTCGTGCGGGCCGTGGCCGTGCTGCTCGCCGGCGCCGTCGGCTGTGGCAAGCGACGGGTGCAACGGCCCGGCCGGACGGTCATGCGGGGCACGGTGACCATCGACGGCAAGCCGCTCGGCGGCGCCGTGATGACGATCGTCTCCACGGTCGACCCGACGCAGATGGCCGGTGTGCTCGTGCAATCCGACGGCACGTTCGTCTGCGGCGACGTGCCGATCGGCGAGGTGATCATCGGGCTGGAGAACGACTCGGTGCGGGCCTCGTCCGGCGGCACGCTGGAGGCCCTGCCGCCGGTCCCGGACCGCTACAAGGACTGGAACAAGAGCGGCCTGAGGGCGCGGATCGTCGACAAGAAGGAAAACGTCGTGCCGCTGGAACTGTCGACCAAACCGGCCACCCCCTAACGCTACGGCTCGTGGCGTCGTCGGGGAGCTGACCCAGGGCGAGATATACTGGGAGCGACGTCAGTAGTCTTCCAGGCCGCTGATCGCCCTGGCCGGGGTCCTCCACGATGTTCCGCTCGCAAGCCTTGCCCGACCGCCGCCGGTCCGTCCTGCGGGCCGGCCGCTGGCGCATGGCACCTCTCGTGGCCTCGCTCGTGGCGACGTGGATGGTGCTCGGCGCGCCGGTGGCGTCGGCCGACGCGATGCTCCATGCCGGTCGCTTCGCCGACGGCGCGATCGTGCCCCAGGGCCCGATCGCGAAGTGGCACACCACCGCGGCGCAGCCGACCTTTGCCGATCGCGCGATCCTCGACGTGGGCAATCCGCTCAGGTGGGCGATCCGTCTGAATGGGTCGGCCCCGCCGGCCCCGCCGGCCGGCGGCTACGTGGAACTCGTCACCGGAGACCGATTGCCCGGCGAGGTGGAGGCCTATCGCTCCGGCCGGGAATCGCTCGGCGAGCGGCTGCCGCCCCACCTGCTCGTCCGTCCGGCGTTGGCGGGCCCGCCGGGTCAGCCCGAGCCTGACGTGATTCGCGTTCGCACCGCCTATGTCAGCCGCATCGTCCGCGCGCCGAGGGCGGGCCGGCCCACCACGCCGGGGTCGCTGCGGTTGGGCGACGGTCGCGAGGCCGAGTTCCGCTCACTCCGCTGGTCGCCGCAGGGCGTGCTCGTGCTCACCGCCGCGGGGCCCCTGAAGCTCACGTTCGCGGAACTCGCCGAGGTCCGCCTGCCGGACATCGACGCGTGGTCGGTCTATTTCGACATGGTCGCCGCCCTGACGCCCGACCTGGCCGATCGACTGGTGCGGTGCGAGACGACCGACGGGCTCGTCGTCACGACGGCGATGCGGCGGATCATCGCGTCGGGTTCCGAGAACGAACCGGCCTCGTGGGAGCACCGGCTCGAGCCGGCCTGGAGCCTCGATCCGATCCGCGTGCGGCACGCGGCCGTGGACGTCCGCTGGTTCTTCCCGCCCCAGGAGGTGCCGCTGCCGCTGGTCGCCCCCACGCGGGTCGAGAGGCGCGCCGTGTTCGGCGGGTCGTGGAACTGGGAGCGAAACCGGAGCGTGCGGGGGACGCCACTGGCCGCGGCCGGACGTCCCTACGGCTGGGGCTTCGGAGTCCAGGCGGCCTGCGACCTGAGTTTTCCGTTGCCTGCCATCGCGACCGGATTCCGCAGCGGCGTGGCGCTCGACGAGGTGGCCGGCCGCGGCGGCTGTGCCCGAGGAGTCGTGCGACTCGACTCCGCCGGCGCGGCACCGATCTGGCAAAGTGGCCTGCTCGTCGGCACGGCCGAGCCCGGTGATACCGGGCTCGTCGCCCTAACGCCCAAGCCGGACGGCGGTTCGCTGCTCGTGCTTTCCGCCGCCGAGGCCCATCAGGATCGGCCCGCGGGCGCCGACCCGTTCGACATCCGCGACACCCTCGACTGGCTCGACCCGGTGGTCGTGCTCGACCCGCCGCGGCTCGCGGAGCTCATCCGCGGCCGGCTGCCCGGCACGGTCCCGGCCTGGGATGGTTGGTCGCTCGTGCTGCCACCGGCCGTGGCGTTGGCGGTCCGGGACGTGTCCGCGCCGGCCGGTGTCGTCCGTACGGTCGGTCCGACCGCCGGCGAACTGGTGCTCGCCCGATCGGTGGTGGTCGACGAGCGCGCGCAGTTTCTGATGCTCGGCGTCGGTCGCTGGGCAGGGTCGAGCCCCAGCCGCGTGGAGATCAGGATCGACGGCCAGGCGGTGGCGTCCGCGGACGTGCCGGAACGACCGGGCGACGCGCTGCCGACGCCCTACCGGCTGCCGCTCTCGCGGTTCGCCGGCCGCACCGTGAAGGTGGAGATCGTCCACAAGCCGGCCGATGCCAACGGCCTGGTCGCCTGGCACTGCCTCGACACCGTCGGCAGCCTGGCATCGGTCTGGGAACCGCTCGAGATCGTCGAGACCGTGT
>VGYP01000396.1 GCA_016872955.1 Planctomycetota bacterium | reverse complement strand
TCGAGATCGACCCGCCGGCCCAACTCCTCGTGGATTACGGCCTGTCCGGAGGGGCTCACGGAGAGGTGAATCTCGCGGCCCGCCGCCAGGAGCACCTCCAGGAGTCGCACGCCATAGGGGGCTCCCGAAGCTCCCGTGATCGCGACGACGAGCGGGGCCGCGTCAGCCATGCGACGCTCCTCGGGCGGAGGCGTCGGCCCGCGCGGCGATCGTCAGCGTGGCGATGCCGAACGTGAGGGGCATCATTTCGACCGACTCGAAACCGGCCGCTCGCACCAGGGCGGCCAGCCGCTCCCCCGACGGAAACTCCTCCACGCTCTGATTGAGGTAGGCGTAGGCGTCGGAACCGTTGCGGGCCACCGCGTTCCCCAGCCGGGGCAGGACGTTCCGGAAATACCAGAGATAGCCCGCGCGGATCGCCGCCGACCGCGGCAGCGAGAACTCCAGGATCGCGAGTCGGCCGCCGGACTTCGTGACGCGGGCCATCTCGGCGAGCCCGCGGGAGGTGTCGGCGATGTTCCGAAGGCCGAAGGCGACGGTCACGAGGTCGAACTCCGCGGCGGCGAAGGGCAGCGCCATCGCATCGGCCTCGACCCACTCGATCGGTCGGCCATGACGACGGGCCTTCGCGGCGCCGCGATCGAGCATCGGCCGGCAGAAGTCGCTGGCCACGATTCGCACGTCCGCCGCCGCGCGGGCGGCATAGGTGAGGGCCAGGTCGCCGGTGCCGCAGCAGACATCGAGGATCGCACCCGCCGCCGGAGGCGGAGCGCGACGCACGGTGGTCCGCCGCCAGAGCACGTCGATGCCGCCGGAGAGTAGCCGGTTGGCGAAGTCGTAACGCGGTGCAATCTCGGCGAACATTCCCCGAACACGGTCGCCGCTCTTGTCGACGCTGGGGGCCGGCGGTGGGCCGGCATGGCCGCCGACCGGTAGTTTCCCTATCGTGTCGGTCTGGTCGGCGATCACGGACGGCTCTCCCGGGCGGCCGGCCGCGGTCTCCGCCGCCGGATTCGTGCCATGCACTGGCTCTGCCACGAACGATGTCATCGTATGCCGCCCGGGACCACCGCGGGAGGGATCGCCGTGGTGATCGACGTGTTGCGGGCCACGAGCACGATTGCGACGGCTCTGGCCCACGGTGCGACGGCCGTGGTGCCGCGGCGTTCGGTCGAGGAGGCGCGGGCCGCGGCGGCGGACCGTCCCGGCGCCATTCTCGGCGGGGAGCGGGGAGGCCTGCGGATTCCCGGCTTCGACCTCGGCAACTCGCCGTCGGACTACACCCGTGCCGTGGTCGGCGGTCGGCCCGTCGTACTCACGACCACCAACGGCACTGCCGCCCTGGCCGCCTGCGGCGCCGCGGCCGAGGTGGTCGCGGCGGCGATCGTCAATCGGGCGGCCGTGGCCACAGTCGTCCGCCGACTAGCCGCCGCGCGGGGATGTGGGGCGGTCCATCTCGTCTGCGCCGGCACCGATGGCGAGGTCACCGAAGAGGACCTGCTCGGGGCGGGCGCCATCCTGGCCGCCGCGGCGGGTGATCCGGCGGCGTCGGACGACCGGCTCGACGAGGCCGCTGGCGCCGCCCGTGATCGTTTTCAAGCGCTGGCCGGAGACGGTCGCATCGGACTCGAACGGACGATCGCGGCCGCCTTCCGCGAGTGCCTCGGCGGCCGCAATCTCGTCGCCCTCGGCATGGAGGCCGACCTGCTGGCCGCCGCCGCGATCGACACCGTCACCGTCGTGCCCAGGCTCGACCGCGGCCGCGGCGAAATGGTGCCTGGCGACGGATCCGGGTAAGGTACCGCTTCGTTCCGTACCCCCGTAGGTGGCGCCCGGCGTTACACCCGAACGCGATGAGCAAACCCCTCGATCAATCCCGGATGGACAAAATCGTGTCGCTGGCGAAGCGGCGCGGCTTCATCTTTCCGTCGAGCGAGATCTACGGAGGGCTCAACGGCTTCTGGGATTACGGTCCGCTCGGTGTGGCCCTGAAGCGGAACCTCAAGGACGCTTGGTGGCACGACATGGTCGCGGGCCACGACGAGTTGGCCGCGCCCGCCGGCGCGCCCGCCCCCTACGAGATGGCGGGCCTCGACTGCACGATCATCATGCACCCGCAGGTCTGGAAGTGTTCGGGTCACTTCGACCTGTTTCACGATTGGATGATCGACTGCCGCGAGTCGAAGCGTCGCTACCGCTATGACCATCTCACCGGCCGCTGGGCCGCCCATCGCGACAAGCGGACCTTCGTCACGACCGACGCGTCGGGCGACGACGTGCCCGCCGAGCTCGCCGCCCGGGCCCAGAAGTTCTTCGGCCTGCGGGCCAAACAGGTGGACGAGATCGCCTGGGAGGGCGAGCCCACGCCGCTGCCGGCGGCCGTGGCGGCCGGCGTGACGCTGGCCGACTCGCTCGGCCCCGACGCCTCGGCCCCGGGCAGCCTCACCGCGCCCCGTGAGTTCAACCTCATGTTCGAGACCCGGATCGGGGCCGTCGCCGGCGGTGACGACGACCGGGCGTTTCTCCGGCCGGAGACCGCGCAGGGCATCTTCGTCAACTTCAAGAACGTGCTCGACACCTCGCGGGTCCGGGTGCCGTTCGGCATCTGCCAGATCGGCAAGAGCTTTCGCAACGAGATCACGCCGCGGAACTTCACGTTCCGATCACGGGAGTTCGAGCAGATGGAGATCGAGTTTTTCTGCCGGCCGGCCGACTCGGCCGCGTGGTACCGCTACTGGCGGGATCGCCGCTGGCGGTGGTATCTCGACCTCGGGCTGACCGCGAGCCGGCTCCGGCTCCGCGAACACGACCGGGACGAACTCTCCCACTACTCTTGCGGCACCGCCGACATCGAGTACGCCTTTCCCTTCCT
>VGYP01000395.1 GCA_016872955.1 Planctomycetota bacterium | reverse complement strand
AATGCAGTGGGTTTCGGCCCCACTGATCACGCCGTCCGCCATGCACTTCCCCATTCTTGAACCTGTACGCCCGTCGACACTCTGCAGCCACGGAAATCCCCGAAGAGCCGTTTGTTTTGCTCTTTGAGTAGTTTTTGAATCTCTTTGGATTGTTTCCGCTGATCCAGACGCTGAAGGTGGTGGAACTCCATTCCCTGCCCATCAAATAATGGGTTGTCACTCATCTGCATGCGTCCGTAGAAAGTGGCGAATGAAAAAGGCCTTCTTGGCGTACTCCCGATCGGTTTGAAGTGTAAGTGCTGCCATTTAAGTTGGCCACCGGCTGGCAAACACTGGCTAGCGAGTTCGTAGCCGGGACTGCCTCCCCTCCAAAGTTTGTACCAGTTCTCATGCCTGTGGCGGCTACTCGATGTGGCGGCGTCGAAAGCGGGCCTGACGCTTACAGGCCAGCCAACGTGATTCCAACGCGAGGGGAGCAGGTCGCCATCACGGGCCTGCTCCCCTCTGCTTTTCACGTCAGTCTCATTCCGCCCGCACAACTCTCCCCACTCGCCCGCCACTCACCCCTTCCGACCGCGCATACACCCCCGCCCGATCCGCCGACAGGCACCGACCGGAGGCCCACTGGCGTAACCCCTCGATCTTGTCGCCCGCAGTGACAGCCACGGGTACGACGTTCTGCGAAGCCTGAACGAGCGGCACGTCCAAGAGCGACGCCAGCCTGCAGCACGACTTGATCTCGGCCCCGGTCCAGTTGGCGTCGTCGGGCTTGGGCTGGTTGGCGTCGAGCCCGTACTGGCCCAGATAGATGTCCCAGATGGCCTCCCGCTGCTTCTTGCCCGGCAAGTCCACGAAGAACACGCCGTCGAACCTCTCGGCACGGGCAAACTCCGGCGGAAGTTTCGAGACGTCGTTGGCCGTGGCGATGAAGAACACGTCGCTCGTGTGGTCATTGAGCCACATCAGCAGTGACCCGAACAGCCGTGCCGTGACGCCTGAATCCGTCTGGCCCGAACTCGTAGCCCCGGCCAGTGCCTTCTCGATCTCGTCGGCGAACAGCACGCAGGGGGCCATCGCGTCGGCTAGTTTCAGGGCCGCCCGGACGTTGGACTCGCTCTGGCCGACGAGGCTCCCCAGCAGGTTCCCGATGTCCAGGACCACCGTGGGCCGCCCTGTCTCGTTGCCGAGGGCTTTTGCGAACTGCGATTTGCCGCAGCCGGGCGGACTCAACAACAACACGCCACGGGGACGCCGGTCAGGCCGGGGTTCGCCCTGCCGCCTCATGGCCCGGAGACAGAACGCCTTGAGGTTCTCCAGGCCGCCGAGCTGCTGGAAGTTCTCGTCGCCGCGGTGGATCGAGACCAGGCCGGACTTCCTGAGCTGGCCGGCTTTGATCTCCCAGAGCGTTTCAGCCTTGAGCGTGCCGTGCCTGACCAGCGAGAGCGAGTAGGCGTTCTCGGCCTCGCTGCGGGTGAGGCCCTTGGCGGCGTCGATCACCCGGCCGAGGTCGTCGCCGCCGGGCAGTTCGCCGTCCTGGGTGGCGACTCCCCGGGCGATCTCCTCCAGTTGGGTGTGGTCGGGCAGTTCGTGGTCGATGCACACGAAGAGCTTTTCGAGTTCGACCGGCATCTGGCTGTTCGGGGCCAGCACGACGATGAAGGCCCGGTTGTGCTTGCCGGTAATGGCCTGCCTCGCCACGGCCTGGATGAGTTCCGCGCTGCCCAGGAACCGGTGGAGGTTTTCAAACAGCAGGATCGTCGTGCCGGCCCCTTGGGCGACCTGCGGCATGGCCCTGATCACGGCCAGCGGGTCTTGGGTCTCAGTGACGCCCGGGATCGCGATCTGCTCGTTGGGGAACTGGACGCCGGCATCGCAGTTCCAGGTGCCGATCCGCCAGCCCTCCTGCCGGCACAGGTCGGTGATTTCCCGGGCGGCTTCGTGGGGTTCATGAGTCTGGACCCAGATGGCCGTGAAGCAGGCCGAGACGAGTTCGTGCAGGCGGGTGGTGAGTGTGGGTGTGGAAGGAGGGGGCGGTGTTCTGGTTTTTGTTGGCATTTATTGCTTTCGAGTGACGGGTGGAGAAAACGGTGTCAAAGCGAGCAACCACTGGTAGGCTGTCGGCACAGGTGTCTTCCAAAGGGAGGCACGTCCTGCAGTCTCCGCACTTCAAGGAAATAAACATGCGTCATCTAATCCTGTCCGGTCTGGTTGCCTTTGCGTCGATGGCTCTGGCGACGGCAACTTCGGTGCGGGCGGCTGATGATGAGACGCAGGCGGTCAAGGCGGCTGTCGCCAAGTTTCACGACGCACTCAACACGCTCTTCACAGGCGATGCGGCCCCCATGAAGGCCGTCTGGTCCCATGCCGACGACGTGACCTACATGGGGCCTGTGGGCGGCATGCAGGTCGGCTGGTCGCAGGTTGAACCGTATTGGGACAGGCAGGCAGCCAAGAAACTGGGCGGCAAGGTTGACCCTGTGGACGTGCACATCACAGCCAGCCCTACGTTGGCCGTCGTCCACTACTACGAGAAAGGCGAAAACATCATCAACGGCAAGCCGCAGCCCGTGGACATCCGGGCGACGACGACTTTCCGCAAAGAAGGCGGCGTATGGAAAGTGATCGCTCACCATACCGACACGCTGGCGTACTTGCAGAAGTAGGGCAGCGGGTTCGGCATTCAGGCGGTGACGCGGCCTTACTCGGCTAGCTTCTGCCCGCGGCCGAGCATCCAAGGCTCCGGCTGTATACGGCCCAGCCAGTCCTGGACCGTAGGGACCCGGCCGAGGTCTTCCATCACGTGCTGCTCGCCGATGAACCGCACGGGGAGAACTCTGCCGGTCGAGAGCGTGATCGTGGCCCCGAAGATCTTTTCCAACATAAAA
>VGYP01000394.1 GCA_016872955.1 Planctomycetota bacterium | reverse complement strand
CGCTCGCCCGCCCTGCGTCGCACTGAGCAAGGGATTGGATCGAAGCGTGAAAGCAGCTGGGGCGCTCGTCAGGGATCCGAGCCGGTTGGAAACAAACACTTCGTAGGACGCCGCAGTGTCGGCATCGACCGTCAATTCCAGGCTGGCCCCGGTCGCACCGGCGATCTCCACGCCATTCCTGCGCCATTGGTAGGCCACCGCGGCGGTGCCGGCCGAAACCGTGACCGAAAGACGTGCGACCTGTCCGATCACAGCCGAAGTCGCCGCCGGCTGCGTCACAATCGTGGGCGGAAGGTCCCCGGACGAGTCGCGCAACACGACCGAATGGTTCATTCCTCCATCGAGCTCCAGGATACGCGTCAGGCCGGCGGGGACGGTCATGGGGCCCCACGTCGCCGCGTCGACATGGTTCAGGCCCCACGAGAAAAGCTCCCCGTTGGCCTTGAGCACCATGAAGTGGTACATGCCTGCCGCGACTTTCGTGATGTCGCGGATACCCGCCGAGTAATCTCCAACGATCCCGAGATCATTGCGCCCCCACGGCACCGCCGTGCCATCGCTTTTCAACACCAGGGATCGATCCTCGCCGGAGGCCACCGCGAGGAATCCGTTCGTCACCGGCGGAGCCCCGATGCCGTAAGAGAGCACGCCGAAGACCACCATCGAACCGTCCGCCTTCCGGGCAACCAGATGCCGGTGGCCGACATCCAAGGCGACCACGTCGGCCAAATCCTCGGGCACCGAGACGCTCTTGGTGCCCCAAATCACGACCTTGCCGTCGGACTTCAGCGCCACGCTGAAGCCCCACGAGGCTCCGACCCAGACGACATTCGACAATCCCACCGGCGGAACCGCCTGCCCGGAATCATTCATGCCCCACGCCACCACCGTACCGTCGGATTTCAGGGCCACGCTATGGTAATAACCACCGGCCACACCGACCACGTTCGTGAGCCCAGTCGGGGCCGCCATCATCGGGGGCGTGCCGTTCACCTCGTAGTAGCCCCACTCCGCCACCGTTCCATCGGCCTTGAGCGCCAAAGTGTGGAGTGAGCCCGCGGAAACCGCCACGACGTTGCCCAGCCCCGTCGGCACGGTCTTCTGCGGCGCGCGGCCCCAGGCGACGACCTGCGAAGGAACCTCGACGAAGACAAAGAGCGGACGCGTGGTGCGAGCGGTTCCTCCCGTCGTGACCACCGCCTGATACCAGCCGTTATCCTTGGCCGGAGCTGCCGCCGTGATAGCCAAGGAGGTGCCATTCGCCCCCGCGATCGGCAGGCCGTTGCGCTTCCATTGGACGTTCGAAGCAGACGCGAGCATCGCCGGATCCACGTCGATTTGCCTGCTGGTTCCGCCCGCCACCAAGAGTCGTCCGCCCTGCCCCGCGTTCACGAGCGGATTGGTCCTCAGAGTCACCGCACACGCCGAGCTCTCCACGCTGCCGAGGTAACTCGAGACGACGACGTCGTAGGAACCGGCGCCGTTTGCATCCAACACCAGATCAAAGGAGGCCGCGGTCGCGCCACTGATGGCGTTGCCGCCCTTCCGCCACTGGTAGAAAACCGGCGCCGTGCCGGCGGAGGCGGTGACCGACAACCGCGCCACCTGCCCCGCCGCCGCGGCGACCGTGGCCACCGGCTGCACGGAAACAACCGGCGCGGTGTCCGCAGCGGTGCTGCGGAGGGCGAGGCTGTGTTGCTCGCCGCCGGCGATCGCCAGCACCTCGTTGAGGGATGCCGGGACCGCCGTCTGCCCGCCCTGATTGCTACCCCACGCCCGCACCGAGCGGTCCGCCAGCAGCGCCAAGCTGTGATATTGCCCACCCGCCGCCACCGCCGAGACCCCGGCCAAACCCGAGGGCACGATCGTCTGCCCGGCATTGTTGTAGCCCCACGCGACCACGGTACCGTCCGCCTTCAGCGCAAGGTTGTGATGCACCCCGCACGCGATGGCTACGACCCCGGCGAGGCTGGTCGGAACCGCGCACTGCCCAAGGTCGTTCCGGCCCCAAGCGACCACCGTGCCATCGCGTTTGAGGGCCAGATTGTGGGAGGCCCCCGCCGCGATCGCGATGACATCGCCAAGACCATCGGGCACCGCGGTCTGACCATGGTACGTCGCGCCCCAAGCGACCACCTTACCGTCGGCCCGCAACACCAGCGAATGGTCGGCGCCGGCAGCCACCGCCACCGCCGAGGAAGCCGTCGTCGGGATGGAGCCGAGGCCGTAGGAAGTTCCTCCCCAGGTCACCACGGATCCGTCGCCTCTTACCGCCAGCCCGTGCTGCCATCCGGCCGCGACCGCCACGGCGTCGTTCAAACCGGCCGGAGTCTGCACGGCGTCGCCGCCGTTATAACGACCCCAAGCCCTGACCTCGCCGGTCGCCGTCAGGGCGAGTACATGATGGTGGAACGAGGAAATCGCGACCGCGTTGCCCAACCCAGCCGGCACCATCTGCTGGCCCTGGCTGTTGTCGCCCCACGTGACCACCTGCGTCGGGCCGGAGACGACCACGAACATCACTCCGCTGGAAACCGTGCCATATTGGTTGGTGGCCTTGAGCTGGTACCAGCCGGCGTCGGTTCCAGGGGCGGCGTTGGTGAGGTTGAGGGCGGCGTTGGTCGCGCCGGTCACGGGGCGGCCGTTCCGGAACCATTGCAACGTGGGCACCGGCGTGCCCGTCACCGTGGCGCTGAGCGTGAGCGAACCGCCGGTGGCGACGACGTTCCGCGCCGGGCTGGCGGCGGCAACAATGATGCCCTGCTGGAAGTTGGCGGTGATCGACTTGCTCGTAGCGAGGGTGACCGTGGCCGGATTCTGCGGGCCCGTGACGTCGCCGCTCCAGCCGGTGAACACCTGATTGAGGCCGGGGACGGCGGTGACCGTCACCGTCTCG
>VGYP01000393.1 GCA_016872955.1 Planctomycetota bacterium | reverse complement strand
CCTGCGTCTTGGGGGCGTGCGGTTGATCTCGTCGGCCAGCACCACGTTGGCGAACAACGGACCCTCGAGAAAGCGGATCTGCCGCTGTCCCGTGCTCCGATCCTCCTCCAGCACGTCGGTGCCGACGATGTCGGCCGGCATCAGGTCGGGCGTGAACTGGATGCGGCTGAACGACAGGTCGAGGCTGCGGGCCAGCGTGCTCACCAGCAGCGTCTTGGCCAGCCCCGGGACGCCTTCAAGCAGGCAGTGCCCCCGGCTGAAGAGACTGATCAGGAGTTCCTCGATCACCTGCTCCTGGCCGACAATCACGCGGGAGAGCTGGGCGAGGATCGCGTCGCGGGCCGCGTGCAGACGCTCGACCGCGGTGGCCTGGGGGTCGGTCATGGCGTCTCCGGTTCGAGGCGGGTCACCGCTGATAGATGGGCAGCATGCCCTTGTCCAACTGGAGGATCGTGAGATTGGTGGCGGTGGTGTAGGCGTGGCCGATGTAGCCCTGGGTCCAGTAGGTGCCCTGGGGGTCGCGCTGCGCCTCCTCGACCAGCCGCCGCTCGACCTGGTCGCGGTACGTCTCCCACGACTCGCCTTCCTCACGATACATCACCTGCGCGTAATAGAAATGGGCGTAGTGCCAGTGGCCGAAACTGTTGTTGGCAATGTTGCCCAGGTGCTTCCGGGCGTAGGCGAGCATGCGCGGCACGTGCGTGTCGTCCTCCTCGCCGGCATTGAACAGCGCTGCGATCGCCGCGGCGGAGATCGCCGGCCGGCCGCCACCCCCCTTGGAACTGTACTGCACGCCGCCGTCGGGCAGCGTGCAGGCATGCACGTAGCCGATCGCCCGATCGATGATCTCCCGTGGGACGGCGATGCCGGCGTTGCGGCAGCCCCGCAGGCCCTGAACCTGCGTGATCGTGGTGGAGCCCTCGTCGAAGTCGTTGCCGTCGGCGGCGCTGACGTAGCCCCAGCCGCCGTCTTTCGTCTGCGCCCGGCCGGAAAACTCGACCGCCCTGGTGAGCACACCGACGAGTTCCTCGCGTCGGCGGTCGTCGTCCTCCTCGCCGAGCACCTGCGAGAGAAAGAGCATCGCGAAGCCGTGCCCGTAGGTGTAGCGGTCGTCGTCCTTGGGGTCGCCGATCAGCCCGTTGGGCCGCGCCCGGCTGATCAGGAAATCGACGCTCCGGCGGATCGGCTCCGCGTACCGCCCCTGGGCCGTCGTGGAACCTTCCATCAGCAGCGCGGTGCCGGCGATGGCGGTGATCGCCGTCGGGTAGCGGCCCTCGTTGGCCGACCAACTGCCCCGCCGCGACTGCCTGTTCGCCAGCCACTCGAGGCCGCTGGCGATTACGTCGGCCGTCGCGGGCGGGGCTGCCGACGCGGAGGGGGCCACCACGCTCAGGGCGGCGAGCAGCAAGCCCGCGGGCAGGCGGAGTCGAGGTGGGATCACGTCATTCCTCCCGCGGTCTGCCGGGGCCGACACGGCCTTCGAACAGGCCACCGCCCGCCTTGGCCGGGGGGCGACCACGACTGCGAAACGGCGGCCGCGGCCCCATCGGCCGGCCGGAAAAGGTCAGCGTCAGCGCGTGCCCCGTCGTGCCCACGTCCGCGATGGAGACCGTATGCGCTTCGGGGTCGCCGGACACGGTGCAGTCGCCAGTCGATTGTCCATCGAGCCTGATGCGGTCGTCCTCGAACACCGCGTGGCCGGTTCGCTTGTCGAGGCAGAGCACGCTCAACGCGGGCTGCCCACGGTCTCCCGTCTTGAGCAGCCTGCAGAACACGAGCACCGGCAGTCCGGCCGGTTGGGCGGTGTGCAGACACTGCTGATCGATGATCGCGGGCCCAGGCCAGAGGGGCCGACCGTCGTCGCGGCCCACGGCCCAAACAGCTCCCGAAAGCGGCGCCGCGGTCCTGCCGGCGAGCATCATCGTCTCGAGCGGAAAGACAACCGCTCCCGTCGGATCCTCGCCGTCAGCCGCACCCGCCAGGACGAGGTACCGGTCGGTCCAGGGCTGAACGATCAGCCGCTCCACGTGCCGCGGGATGGCGGGCAGATCCTGGCGGAAGACCACTCCTCCATCGGCGAGGTCGAGCACCGTTAGCCGCCCTCCGGGTTCGAGCACCGCCAGCCGGCCGTCGCCCGTCTCGGTCGCCCGGCTGCGGCCGTCGAACACGCCGAGAGGCCGCTGTTCGCGATCGGCGGCATCGACCAGGTCGAGCCTCACCCGTGGAGCAATGCCGGACTCGGCCGGCTCGTCGGACGGTTCCACGGCCACGAAGCGGCGGCCGTGGGCCGTCACGCGCTGCCGCCGGTGCGGTACGTCGAAGCGGTGCACCAGGCGACCGTCGAGCATCGCCAGCACCAACGAGTCGCGGCCATCGACGGTGCAGCCGCAGAGAACATCACCGTCCACGAACCATTCGAGCCCGGGTGGCAGGTGGCCGCGTTCCCAGATCGTGTCGCCGGTGGCCGGGTCGAGCACCGCGACCGACCGGCGGCCGGGAACGACCAGTCCGGCCGGCAAGGCGGTCATGCCCCGGCCGCCGCCGCGGGGTCGCTCGTCGGGCTCACCGATCCGCAGCCCGAGCGGTGCCGCACCGTCGCGGGCCACTCGTCCCGCCACGCCCCCCCAGCGGCCGGCCACCTCCTCTGCTTCGGTGCCCAGGTCGCCGTTTTCCCAGACCGCCTCGGCGGCCGACGTGTCGTCGGGTAGCCGATGGGCGAACAGGCCAGTGACGGAGCGGACGAAGACCATGCGGCCGAGCGCCGCCAGCTCGATCTGTCCCGACTGGCCCAGAAACTGGAGCCCAAAGCCGCCGCCCAGCCCCGGTACCGGCAGCGGCCTGCCGAGCGGTCGGCCCAGCCGATCGGCGATGGTGAGCCGCTGGCGGGTGACGTCAACGGT
>VGYP01000392.1 GCA_016872955.1 Planctomycetota bacterium | reverse complement strand
TCACCGAGACCGAGCCGAAGCGGGCCGCCCGTTACGGCATCGCCCACTACTGCTGGTTGTGCATCAACCCCAAGGAGGCCGAGGACCCCGGCTTCGCACGGGAGGTGATGGCCCTGATCCCAGAGTTTCTCGGCCGGCCCAACGTGTTGGGCATCGGCGAGATCGGCCTCAACAAGAACAGCCGCAACGAACTGGTGATCCTCGAGGAGCAGATCGACCTCGCCAAGCGGCACGACCGGCTGATTCTCGTCCACACGCCCCATCTGGAAGACAAGCTGAAGGGCACGCGGCTGATCATGGACGCCATCCGCAGTGCCGGGGTCGATCCGGGTCGCGTGCTGATTGATCACGTCGAGGAGCACACCGTCGCGGCCGTGCTCGATCGCGGCTTCTGGGCCGGCATGACGCTCTATCCCGACAGCAAATGCACGCCCCAGCGGGCCGTCGACATCATCGAGCAATACGGTCGCGAGCGGATCTGGATCAACTCGGCCGGCGACTGGGGGCCGAGCGATCCGCTCTCCGTGCCCCGCTGTCACGCGGAGATGAGGCGGCGCGGCCACGGCGCCGATCTCGTCGCGAGGATCAGCCTGGAGAACCCGCTGGCCTTCCTGGGCCAGTGCGCCGGCTTCCGGTTGCCCGGGTGACGGCACGCGGCGCGTACCACGCCGGGGCGCGGCCGCATGCCGGAGCCCGTCTTGGCGGGCCGGGATCGAGAAGTCTCGGGCGACCCGTCACTGCGGCGGTTTCCGGACGACCGCCCCGGGCGACGCCGGCCGCCCCCAGCCGGTTTCGCACCGCATACGAATGCGCTAGCGGCTCGGCGTGGCCTGGTCGGCGGCGGCGCGGCGCATGAACTGCGCGCCCTCGCGGGCCACTCCCTCGGCCACGGCCTCCACCTTCTGTTTGTCGATCGAGACCTCAATCGTGCCATTGGACTGCGAGATGTGGATGGCACCGGCGACGACGAGGCCGGCGACGACGAGGCCGAGAAGCATGAGGGTGCGCATGACGGGAGCGATCCTGCGGGGACGACGGGCCTTCCGTGGCTCGACGGCGGCGTGAGAATGGCAGTCGCGGGGCGCCGACGCAACGGCATTTTACCCGAGGAAACGGTCGCTTCGGCGGCCGTCAGCGACGGACCTGCAGCGGGGCCGACGGCGGCGCGGCCCGCTGATGACGGCGGCGGACCGTGTTGCCGTAGAAGTGCAGCGGGCGATAGGGCCGCTGGGTGATCGGCGTCGACTTGACCTCGTCCCGGGCGTCGCCAAAGGTGACGATTCGGGGGTCGAAGCCGGTGCCGCCGGCCGCCTCGGCGACCGCAGGCAGGAGGGTGGCGGTCAGAAGGGCCGCGAACGCGAAGGGGCGCATGGCGATGGGTCCTGTGGGGGGGCCGGCCAATGGCAAAGATCGGGCGATCGCCCCGGCCGACAACAGCCGCCGGCTTCGCCACGGCGGTGACGGCAGACGCGGCACGGACGGCACGGTCGGTACGCCACGGGCGTCGCGGCGGCCGACCAGGAGGCCGCCTGAAACCCGATCGGGGTGTATAGTGCGGCCCACGGGGGCGGGCCCGCGGCCGGGTGGCGAGGTCGAGTCGCACACGCCGGGCGACCGCCGTCCCGACCAGACAGGAGTATCGGATGAGACACCGGGAGGATGGTGGCGACGCGACGGCCGCGTGGCAGCATTTCGGCAGGCTGGGCGCGGCGGCGTGGGTGGTCGCTGTGCTGAGCGGCGTGAGCCTCGCTCCGCTGCACGCCGCCGAGGCGGAGGCGGCCGATGAGATTCGCCGTGCTGCGGCGGCCTATGCGGCCGCCTTCAATAAGGGTGACTTCGCGACGCTGGCCGACCAATGGACGGAGCGGGCGACCCTCGTCGAAGGAGGCGTCAAACTCTCCGGGCGGACGGCGATCGTGGCGGCGCTCCGCGTCTGGCGGGAACAGCATCCCAAGGCCACGATGACCATCCAGGTCTCGACCATCGAGCTGGTGGCGGAGCCACTGGCCCGGGTCGACGGTACGCTGGAGTTCAGGCCACAGGCCGGTGCGAAGCCGACGACGTCACGATTCACCAGCGTCCGTGTCCGCGAGGGTGACGCCTGGCGGCTCGTCGAATCGATCGTGATTCCGGAACACGCCGCCGCGCTCGACGACCTAGACTGGCTGGTCGGCACCTGGACCGCCGAAGCCGATCGGGCCGAGAGCGGATCCAAGACCACCGTGGAGGTGGTCTACGAAAAGCCGTTGGGTCCCTACTGCATCGTCGGCCGCGGCCGGATCAGGCCTCGGGAGGGCCAGCCGATCGAGTCGCTCGAGGTTATCCACGCCGACCGGGCGACGGGCCAGATCCGCAGTTGGGTGTACGACTCCACCGGTGCCCACGGCGAGGGAGTGATCACGTCGGACGGCACGTCACTCTACAAGGAGATGGCGGGGAACGCGGCAGATCGGGTGGCCGGCCGACTGGCCCGCTGGACGCAGGTGATCTCCCCGACCGGCGAGGGTCGCTGCACCATGCATTCGATCGAGCGGAGCGTCGACGGCACGGCCATGCCGGACGGCGAGCCGCTGCAGTTCCGCAAGGTACGTTGACCGATGACCACTCGTTTTCATCCCGCTGGGTTTTATTTCGGCCTGTCCGAGGAGGGTCCGCACATGGCGCACCGACACGTGTTCACGTCGCTCGTCTTCGCTCGCCGGCGCGGAGGTCTCAGATCCTGTGGCCTGGTGGTCGCCGTCATGCTGCTGATGGCCGGCCCAGCCTGGTCGCACGGTGGCGGAGGAGGCGGAGGCCATGGAGGCTTCGGCGGGGGTGGTCACGGTGGCGGTGGTTTTAGGGGAGCCCCGGGCGGCATACGAGGAGGCTATGGCGGTGGCATGCCGGGGGGTGTTGGAGGGCGAGCTGGGG
>VGYP01000391.1 GCA_016872955.1 Planctomycetota bacterium | reverse complement strand
ACTGTGGCCACTGGATGTCGCGACTGATCGCCGGGCTGCACGGCCACCACGAGCCCCAGGAGGAGCGGCTCTTTCAGGCGGTCGTGGCCCACGCCCGGCCCCGCACGCTGATGGTGGAGTTGGGCGCCTCCTGGGCCTACTACACCAACTGGTATCTCGGCGCCGTGCCCGGCTCGCGAGGCGTGTGCCTGGAGCCCGAGCCGGCCAACCTCGAGATCGGCCGCCGCAACCTCGCCCTCAACGGCCGCCAGGCCCGGCTGATCCACGCCGCCGCGGGCGAGGAGTGGCACGCCGCCGATCGCGCAGGGGACGACGGTCACGAAGGGGTCGAGTGCCTCGACATGCCGGCGCTCGACGACCGGCTCGGCGGGCAGGCCGTCGAGGTGCTCCACATGGACATGCAGGGCGCCGAACTCGGGTTCATCCGCTCGATGCGGCGGTCGCGGGCGGCCCGCCGCGTGCGGTTCGTCGTCGTCTCCACGCACCACGAGTCGATCACCGGCTCCGCGACGACCCACGACGACTGCCTCGAGGATCTCCGCGGCCAGGGCGCGGAGATCCTGGCCGAGCACTCGGTTGCCGAATCGTTCAGCGGCGATGGCCTGATCGTGGCAAGTTTCGCCGGTGGCGACCGCTGGCTGCGACTGCCCCCGATCAGCCGGGCCGTCCCGGAGGTCAGCCAGCTCATCTGGGAGGCGGCCATCAGCCCGCCGCAGCCGGCCGCAGAGCCCAGCTGGTTGCAGCGGCAGGCCGCCAACATGCTTGGTTCGTGGACCAAGCGGCTCGCGGGGCTCGGGGTCAGGGAGCGGGCCGCGTAGCCGACGGCTCAAGGTCGCCCCGCAGCATCACCCGCACGCCTTCGTCGTAATACCAGGCGAAGCGGCGGTACAGGTCACCGATCAGACTGCCTGCCTCCCGTCGATAGGGCTCCAGGTCCCGGACCGGCCGCGGGCCGGAGTTGTGCCGAGCGAGCTGCGGCGACGATGGCCACCCGAACTCGCGGCAGACCGCGGCCAAGGCCGGTGCGAGTGACTCGAAGGCCAGGAGGCGGGTGTCGGGCCAGGCCGGTCCGCCGACGCCGAAGAAGTCGTCGTAGGTGCGGACCTGCCCCTCGATGATGGCCACCGTCAGGAACTCACGAAACGACCGCTTGCGGGCGGTGACGATCAGCGGCTGACGGGAAACCTGCTCGAAGGCGAAGCTGCGCCAGTATTCAAACAGCGAGACGAGCATCGCCAGCGGCTCGCGAACAACTCCGATGATCCGCAGGCCGCGGCTGTCGGCCGGCGGGGCGAGACGGCCCGGCGGGCAGCGGGCCAGCCGTCCCCAGTGCCACTCCGCGCGGCTCGGCGGGGGCCGCGTCGCGAGCCCCATCCGCTCGAGCGACTCCGGCACGCCCAGGTGGCTGATCCGGTATTGGGACGGCGGCTCGATGAAGGCCGCGTCGGGAAAGGTCCCCTGGAACCAGGCGACGAGCGAGTGGCCGGCGGTCTTGGGGTAGTGGGCAAAGGCGACGTTGCCCGCGACACTGTGGAGCATGGCCTGCCCGGATGGGGGAGCTGTCGGGCGGCCGAACCCCACCCCGTAGCGGTCCGACGGCACAGCGCGTCAGGCGGCCCGCTGCCTGGCCACCCGCCGACCACGCCGCATGATCCGCGATGCCTCGTCGTAGTACCAGCGGAAGTGGTTCCGCACGTCGAATACGAGGCCGCCGGCCTCGGCCAGATAGGCCCCGACGTCGCGACCCCGCTGCGGGGCGGCGTTCCTGCGTCCCAGTCCGGTCGGTGGCTCGACGCCGAACTCCCCGCAGACCTCGGCCAGGCCCGACTCCAGCGACTGGAAGTCGATCAGTCGCGTCGATTGCCAGGCCGGTCCGCCGACGTCGAAGTAGGTCTCGTAGTTGGCCAGATGCCCCGTGCCGACGGCCGCGCGGAGAAAATCCCGGAAGGTGCCGGTGCGGGCGGTCCTGATCAGCTCCGCGTCGGGCTCCTCGCGGAACTCGTACCGCCGCCAGTACTCGTAGAGCGAGACGAGCATCTCGAAGGGCTCGCGGAGCACGCCGATCACCCGCAGGTCGCAAGGCCGAGCGTTGACCACGAGGCGGGGGGCGACCCGCTCCACGATCCGCAGGCATGCCCTCACGATGCGCGGTCGGCGGCCGCGGGCGGGGACGAGGCCGAGTCGCTCGAGCGATGCCCGCACGGGCATGTGACAGTTGCCCGGCTGGACGTAGGCGGCGTCGGGAAATCGCCCCCGGAACCACTCGAGGATCGAGCAGCCCGCCGTCTTCGGATAGTGGGCGAAAGCGATCCGGCCGGCCGCGCTGACGAACATTGTTCGGGGCCTTGCTGGTGGGGACGAGGAAACGCTGGGCGGCGGGATCCGGCGACCGGCCTCGCCGGTGGAATTCGGCCGGCCCGGAGAACCACCTTCGATAATTTTTCCCGCGGTCCGGGTAAAGGCTGGCCGACGCCTCGTGGCTCCGTTGCCCAGTCTGCTGAGGGCCCGCCGCCGACCCGCGTTCGCCACGTTCCCTTGACCACTCCCGTCAGGGGAGGGCTGCTACAACAGTCGATCCGCCCAGCACTCGCAGGACCGACCGTGCCGCTCCGGTTTCGACTCGTCCGCTGTCTCGCCGACGTCGTCGCGCCAACGGCGGGGTTCCTGTCGCGGTCGGGTGACCCCTTCCAACGGCAGCGGATCATCGTGCCCCATGCCGGAGCGAGGGCCTGGCTGGTGGCGACGCTCGCCGAACGGCTCGGCGTCGGGCCGGCGGGGGACGACGGCATCGTGGCCAACGTCGAGATCCTGTTTCCCGGCTCGATCCCGGCGCTCGTGCAGCCGCCCCGCAACGGCCCCGATCCCTGGAGCATCGACCGGCTGACGTTCGCCGTGCTCGACTCGCTGACCGATGG
>VGYP01000390.1 GCA_016872955.1 Planctomycetota bacterium | reverse complement strand
TGCCGGACCTCTTCGTACTTCTTGCCGTCGTGTTCGCCGGCCTTGGCCTCGGTCAGTTTCAGGTAGGCCGCGTACCGACCGGTCTTCTCGAACCCGGGCGTGAACCCGTCCTTGTCCGTCGTCACCTTCTCCTTGGTGCCGTCCGGCAACACCACCGTGCCCTCGGCGCCGGCGACCGGCTTGCCCTTCGCCAGCAGTTGGAACCGCGTCTTCCCGGCTTCCGTGACGGGCATGATCTCCAGGGCCGCCGCGTCGCCAACGGTCGCGGACTTCGCCCCTGCACCGGCGAGCACGGCTTTCGGGTGGTACACGAGCAGGGTCGGCTTCTCGGACTTGGACAGCAGCCCGTACGCCGCGGTGCCGTAGACCACGGACGCGCCCTTCGGCAGCTTCGCGGCGAACGAGTGATCGCCCTTCGTGCACTCGACCGGCACGTCCTTGCCGTCGATCCGGGCGACGAGCTTCAGCCCGGCGACCTTGTCCATCTTCACCTTCTCGTCGGGTTCGAGCGAGTCGCTGAACACGACGGTGGCGGCCCCGCCGTCCTTCGCCGGGACGACGTACACCATGTGCGCGTGGGTCGCGGCCGCACACGCGGCGAGGGCGACAACCGACAGCATCAACCGATTCATGGGGAGCTCCGGGTATGGGGTCTGAGGTTAGCGTTTCTTCTTGCGCTGGGATTCAGCGAGTTTCTTCTTCGCCTCGTCGTCCAGGTTGTCGACGACGTACGGGTCGTCCTTCTGCTCCGCGTCCATCTTCTGGTACTCGGCCCAGGTGATCTTCTTGGCGGGGTCGCCGGTGGCCGGTGTGGAGGAGCCACACCCGACCACGGCGAGGGCAAGCACGAGGAGGATCAGTCGCGGCACAGCGGTCTCCGTTAGTAGTCGCCGTTGATGACCTCGCCGCCATTGCGACTGCCCAAGGCCCGATAGGTATCCATCGAAATCGACTGCCGGACGAACTTGACCGACCCGTCAGCAAACACGAAGTTCACGCCGCCAGAATTCGCGCTGCGGAACGAGTATTTGCCGTCCTCCCCAACCCGCGCCGGGTCATACGGCCAGGTGGCGACCTGTTGCAGGTTCATCGGCGTGATGGTGTGGGTGTAGCTGAAGTAGATGTGTCCGTAATTCCAGGTCGTGTCGCCGGTGCGAACTTGTCCTGAGTTCGGACCACTGGTGAACGTGTAGCCTTTGAGAGTGTGGTGGGCTTCACCCGCCATAAACGTGTTGGAAGTGCCATCGGTGATGGACGCGAAGGTGACTTTCCCGAACTCTCCAGGAATGATCACCCCGTCATCCGGGGTAAAGCCATTCCGGCCCGTTCCTGGCTGCCCGACCCCGCGGAAGTAGCGGTTCCCGGCACACCAGTAGTAGCTTGACCAACCGGGGTACGGCACAGCCGCCGGCGGCGGGTCGGACGGGGCCACAAAGGTCTTCAGGGGCGTATCCGAGATCATCTTGTTGGTCCACCCATCGCGCACTTCTACGGTGTCAAACGGGTGCAGGCGCGGGTTGTAACGCCGCGCGAGGTTATCCTGCTCCAGGTGCGGCAGGATCACCGCCCACCCGCTGCTGATGACGTGGAAGTTCGGATCGACCGAGGTCCACGTTCCGTTGGGATTCTGCGCCGCGGGGTAGTAGTTGGCTTGCGGGAACGAGTTGTTCGTGCCCAGGAAGTTGTGGACGGCCAGCCCGATCTGCTTCAGATTGTTCTGGCTCTGGGTGCGGGCGGCAGCCTCACGGACCTTCTGCACGGCTGGGAGAAGCAGACCGATCAGGATGGCGATGATGGCGATCACCACCAGCAACTCGATCAGCGTAAAAGCACTTCGACGACGCTTCATTTCAACAACTCATGAGGAACTGAGAGGACGGGTGCTTCGACCACGGTTTCGATCGTGGTCGAAGCGGGCGACCGCTGCCGGAGGCGGCCGTAGAGCCACTCGGCGGCGAGCACAACGACGAGCGACAGGCCGACGGTCGGCAGCGCGACGGCCAGTAGCAGAATCAGGACGACAACCAGCTTCGGAACGCGGGCCTCGCTCGCCCTCGGGAACCCGGTGCGGCCCGCCGGTCGGCGGGCCAGCCACATCCACATCCCGCTTACCCCAAGACCGGCGAGCACCAGACACGCGACCAGCGCTAGCACCTTCGTGGCGGTGCCGCCGATCGTGCCCATGTGGATCGGCAACACGTACAGCCGGGCCTGCTCGACCGCCGACAGGTGCTCGGCCCGCTTGTCGCTCAGCACCGCGCCGGTGTACTGATCGACGGCGACCGACCCGTCCACGGACGGCCCGCCCCGACTTCTTGCAGTGAAGGCGAAGGAATCGGTGGGTTTCTTGGGCAGCGTCAAACTGAGTGTCTGATGAGGGAACCGCTCGCGGGCCGCGGCCACCGCGACATCGACCGACACCGGAGTCGCCTTCGCGGACTGTGCCTGCGACGGCGGGGCGGCGAGCAGGTCGCGGGGAAAGTTCCCGGCCCCATTCGAGACGCCGTTGAACGACCACAGCCACACAACCGTGAAGAACAGCCCCGTGAACGCGATCAGGGCGATGACGGGAGCCAGAATTACGCCGCCGACCGTGTGCAGGTCGCGGAGCACGACGTAAGGATTACTCCGCAGGCGCGGGAGCCAAACTCCCCAGACACGGCTCCACCGGTCCGGCCACCAGAGGAAGACGCCGCTGATTAGCAACACCAGCGTCCACGAGGTGGTGAGTTCCACGGCAATCCGGCCGAAGGTACCCGCGAAGAGCGACCGGTGCAGCGTCAGCACCGCGGAGAAGAACGGCGAGCGGACATCTCCATCGGCGATCACCGCCGCCGTGTACGGGTAGACGAACACCGCCGGGAGTGCGCCCTTCTCGGCACCGGGCCGCTCGACCTGGACGACGGTGCTCTTCCG
>VGYP01000389.1 GCA_016872955.1 Planctomycetota bacterium | reverse complement strand
CGGCCGCGTGGGGGCGTAGCAATCGTGTTGCCGTGGCTGCGGCGATCCCCGAGACGATGACGATTCGGATGCAAGGCGCCGCCGCCGACGACGTGCTTCAGCGGGGCGGTGTGCTCGCCGCGCCGTACGACCGTCCGCTTCGCCCTCTGGAGGTGATGCGGTCGATCGTGATCGCGCTGTATCGCAGCGGTTCGCTCGTGGGCGAACTCGGGCACTCAGGCACGGCCCTGGAACAGGCGATCCGCATGCTCTCCCGCCGCCCGGCACCGCCCAACCACTACTCGCAGGCCTGGATCGACGTAGCGCTCGGCACCGCGTCGTGGGCCCAGGGCAAACCCCAGCAGGCTCAGCCGCTGTTGCTCCGCGGCCTCCTGGTGGGCAATCAGTTCGATCATCCGCTCACCGCCTGGGGGCTGATCGTCCTCGGCAGAATCGCGATCGATGCCGACCGTGCGGCCGATGCCCTGGGCTATTTCGAGGAGGCCACCTACGCCGCCGCCGCGTACGGAGATGCCCGGGCGCTCGAGGAAGCCTTCCAGGGTGTTCGACAGGCCTCCCGTCTGAAGGGCGATCGAGTCGTGCCAGCATCCCTGCGTCTGGCCGCGGATGCCACGCGATCCGGTCCGGCAGCCCTCCACGCGAGGCTGCTTGCCATGCAGGCGGAGTTGGCGGCCGCGGCCGGTGATCCGCGGGTTGCGACGACAGCCCTTCAAGCAATCGACGGCAGACTCCTGCGGTCCGAGGCCGGCCAGGGCACGCTGGGCGCCATGGCCGCCTACGCGTCAACGCTCGTCGCCTACGGTGAGGGGGACCTGGCCGGCGGTGATGGCGATTTGGAACGCGGGCTGGCGATCGCCCGCCGCCGCTCAGTGCGGCTGTTTCAGACCGGGCTGTTGGTGGACCTTGTGCAGGCCGGCTCGTCAGCCTGGTCGGACCGGCAGGCCGACGAGGCCTTCGCCAGGCTGCTGGCCGATCCGACGACCCGCGACCACGCGATCGATCCACTCGATGCCCTGGCGGTGGCCGCGACGCCCTGTCATGCCGCGTTCAACACCTGGGTGGCCGTGGCCGGCCGACGGGGCCATGATGCGGCGCTGGAAGCAGCCGAGGCCACCATGAGGCACCGCTGGATCGCGGCCCGCCCGCTCGGCGGACGTCGGCTGTCCGTGGAGCGATTCCTGGCCGCCGATCCGAGGTTGCTGGAACCAGCTGAGCAGGCCCGGCGCGCCGCGGCGATCGCCGCCCAACCGGGGCTCGAGCTACTCCTGACCCGCCTCGGCCAACTCCGCGGCAACCTCGCCGCCGCGGTCGCCGCCAACGCCCCGCCGGCCGGGGGCAAGACAGTGGCCGGCGATCCCGCCGAGTGGCAGGAATACGCCACCTCCTCGCTGCGGCTCGGCCAGAGCCTGGCCGCGCTGGCGGCCGGTCACCTCTCCGTGCCGGCTTTCCCACCGCTGACGGCGGCGGCCGAGATCCGCCGGCGGCTGGAACCAGGCCAGGCCCTGCTCTCGTTCCACTGGACGGCATCTGGCCTGTTCGCGGCGCTCGAGACCCGCGACCGGTTGCTCGCCTGGCAGGTGCGGCAGGCCGCCGGCCTGCCGGCCGAGATTCGCACGCTCGCCAAAGAACTCTCGCTGCACGATCGCGCGATCGAACTCGGCACCGATCGGCTCGCCGCCGGCGACTGGGAGGGATCGATGGTCCGCATCGAACGCATGCTGTTCGAGAACTCCCGCGGCGTCACCTTGGCGGAAGGGATCGAGGAACTCGTGATCGTTCCCGATGGCTGGCTGTGGTACGTGCCGTTCGAACTCGTGCCGGTGGCGAGCAACCGCGCCGGGGAGGACCGCCGACCACTCCGGGACATCTGCCGCATCCGATACTGTCCGACCCGAAGTCTGTCCGTCACCGGCACGGAGTCGCGCGGTCGGAGCACGACAGGGCTATTGTTGGGGCGGATGAGTCGTGGTGAGAAGCGGGAGGCCGCCGAAGCGGCCGCTGCCGAGATACTGGCCGGCGTCGCGAGTGTAGTCGTCGAGCCGCCGGCCGGGGGACCGTCTGCCGCCTTGATCGGATCCCTCTTCGACACGCTCGTCATCTACGATGAGGTGTCGGTGGGCGACGCGCAGGCCGACTGGCCGTTGGCTGCCGCCGGTGGACGCGGCGGGACCACGGCCACCGATTGGCTCGCGCCGCCTCCGAAGCGGCCACGGCAACTCGTGCTCCCCGGGATGCAGACGGCGATCGCCGCGGGGCTCACAGAGCCGCCTGCCCGCCCCGGCGAAGACGTCTTCCTCCCTGCCATGGATCTGATTGCGGCGGGCGGTCACACCCTGTTGGTGACCCGCTGGCGGTCGGGCGGCCAACTCGGGGCGAGCCTCATCCGGGAGTACCTTCGGGAAACCGCCGGGCCCAGCGGCCTGCCGCCGGCCGCGGCCTGGCAGCGGGCGGTGGACGTCGTGGTGTCGGAGCGGCCCGACCCGGATCGGGAGCCGCGTGTGAAGCAGGCCAGCACGGCGGTGCTCGAGAACGCGCGGCACCCGTTGTTCTGGGCCGGCTACCTGCTTGTCGATTGCGGTTGGAGCGGGGCCGCCGCCGACCCGCCCGCCCCGCCACCGCCCCCGGTGGCTCGCCCCGCGCCGGCGGCCCCACCGGCGGCGGGCGGTCCGCTGCCCCCGGCCATCCTGCCTCCTCCACCACCACGGCCCGGACCATGAGCGACGCGCTTGGCCTCGGCATGCTGTTTCTGGGGGGTGTTCTCGCCGGTGGCATCAACGCCATCGCCGGGGGTGGCACGATCATCACCTTCGCGATGCTCGCCGGGATCATGCCACCCGGACCAGGCAGGCTCGTGACCGCGAACGTCTCCAGTAAGATCGGCCTCTGGCCCGGGGCCGCGGCCGCCGCCTGGGCCTCACG
>VGYP01000388.1 GCA_016872955.1 Planctomycetota bacterium | reverse complement strand
CGTACACTGGTTGATTGTCCGTCCACCGACTCCACAGGAGCGCCCTCGTGGGCCGGTCCGCACCCGCACCCCCCCGCCGCATCGTCGCAACTTCCCCCGACGATGGCTCGGCGATCGATCTCCGGAATCCCGCCCTGGCCGCAGCGCTCTCCTGGTTGCTTCCCGGACTGGGGCAGTGCTATCAGGGCCGCACGTTCAAGGGCGGCCTGTTCATGACGTCGATCGTGGGCGCCCTGCTGACGGGCCTGTGGATCGGCGGCGGCAACGTCGTCTATGCCTCCTGGCGTCCGGGCGAGAATCGCTGGGCGTTCCTGTGTCAGGCGGCCATCGGTGCGGCGGCCGTGCCCGCGCTCATCCAATCCTCCCTGCTGGGCGGGCCGGGACGGCAACCGCTCGCCGCCAGCCCCTGGTTCGCACCGCCGTTGATCCGCGGTCAGCCGGTCTCCGAGGCCTACGCCCGCCGGCTCGCAGACGCGGACCCCGCCATCGAAGCGGATGACTTTCGCCGCCAGCCCAACGGGACGGTCCGGTACGAACCGAGCCAGTCGGGCGGTCAGTCGTCGCTGTGGCATCTGCGGCTGGGACGGTTCTTCGACATCGGCACCCTCTACACGATGCTCGCCGGCCTGCTCAACCTGCTGGTAATCTACGACGCGTGGGCCGGTCCGATGCGGACGCCGACCGCGGCGGATGAGTCGGATGACAAACAGGGCGATCCACCTCCCCGCGGCGCCTCCCGCTGGACAAAGAGATTGCCCAGGCGGTAGACCACTGACCGCGTGGATGGAGCACGCCGCCGAACGGAACGGAGTCTGCACGGTCATGGATCCCGCGACGCTGTTGTTTGCATGGATGCTGCCGATGGTCGCGACGTTCGCCGATCGCGTCCCCGGCATCTTCTTCGGGCTGCCCCTGTTGGCGCTGGCGAGCCTGATCTTCGCCGCCACGCACCACGAAGATCCTGCCGCCATCGGCCTGGCCACGGTGCACTGGACGGTCTGGCTGGGCGGCATCCTCGGCCTGGTGCTGGCCGCGGTGTTGCTGCTGGGTTGGATCAGCTAGAGCACGTCCGGCTTCCACGTGTCGCCGGCTCAGGGGCGGCATAATTCGCCGCTCCGCGGTCCTTCGGATGGTCGCTGATGGCCGATTCGCCTACCCCAGTTGGTTTGCCAACGACTCGCGACAGGCAACACACAGATGCGCTCCAGCACCTGGTGGAGCAGGTCTGCCGCCACAGGATGCGGCGACGAACGACTGGCGAAAGCCGCGGCTGCTTCGGCCGGTGACGTCGCCACGGGTCAGGATGACGGCGGCGACGGAGAGCGAGCGGCCGCGAGCCGCCGGAGTTGGCCGCAGGCGGCGTCGATCCGGGCCCCCTTTCGCCGCCGCACCTGGACGTTGACGCCCTGCTCGAGGAGCACCCCCAGGAACCGTTCGATCGCCTGCCGCGACGGCTCCTGCCAGGGCATGCCGGCCACGGTGTTGTAGGGGATCACGTTGACCAGCGCGGCCCGGCCGGCCAGCCGCCGAGCGAGCGTGGTCGCGTCCGCAGGCGTGTCGTTGACGCCCCTGAGGAGCACGTACTCAAAGGTCAGCCGGCGGCCCGAAGCCTCCCAGTAGCGGTCGGCGGCCGCGAGGATCGCGTCCAGCCCGATCGCCTTGTTGACCGGCACCAGCCGTGTCCGCAGCTCATCGTCCGCCGCATGCAGCGAGACGGCGAGGTTGTAGCCTGCATCGACTTCAACGAGCCGGTCGATGGCGGTCGGTAGGCCGACGGTGGAGATGGTGATCCGCCGCTGCGAGATGCCCAGGCAGTCGGGATCACGGGCCACGGCCAGGGCCGGCAGCAGGCGGTCAAGATTGGCGAGGGGCTCGCCCATGCCCATCACCACGAGGTGACTGAGCCGCTCACCCTCGGGCAACAGGCGGGCCAGGCGCAGGAGCTGCTCGAGAATCTCGCCGGTGGTGAGATTCCGCACCACGCCGTCGATGCCGCTGGCACAGAACACACAGCCCATCGCACAGCCCACCTGCGAACTGATGCACACCGTGCGGCGGGCACCGTCCCGCAGCAGCACGCATTCGATCCGCTGGCCGTCGGCCAGTTCGAGCAGCAGCTTCTCGGTGCCGTCCTCGGTGGTCTTGTGCGCCGCCACCGTCGTGGTCCAGATCCTGTACCGCGACTCCAGCCGCTGTCGCAAGTCGCGGGGCAGATCGGTCATGTCGGCGAACGACTCGGCCCGGCCGGCGACGAGCCAGCGGCGGACGGCCTTGGCCCGCCAAGCCGGCGCCGCCGCGGCGATGAGGAAGGCCTCGAGGTCCGCCGCCGGATCGAGCACGTGCAGGCGGCCGTCGGCGTCGCCGTCCACGACGGGGAGGGAGTCGCTCGCGGCGGATGATCCGGGGGCTGACACAGCGGTTTCGCGATCCGGGCCGCGGCGGGACAGGCTGGCGGCGGGGCGGATCAACGGGTATGGTTGATCGATCGGGTTGCCGGCATCATACCCCGCTCCCCCGCCCCGGACGCCCCAGCCGCCGCCGTTGCCATGAAACACAAACAGCTCGAAGAACGCACCCAGTGGGTCTACGACGAGCGGACGTTTCCTGTCTGGAACGGTTCGTTCGATCGGGCCGACAGGGCCGAGATGATCCGCGACGACCTGTGGGCGGGCCGGAGCATCGCGGTGCTCTTGGCGGCGTTGGTGGCCGTGGGTCTCGCGCTGGCCGTCGGCACGCTGGCCTTCGTGGCCAACTGGCGGTAGCCGACCCATGCCGCAGGCGGTGGTCACAGCCCACGCGCCGGCGAAGTTGAACCTGTCGCTGGCCGTGCTGGCGCGGCGGCACGACGGCTTCCACGAGATCGAGTCGCTGGTGGTGCCGGTCGACCTGGCTGACACGCTGCAACTTCGCCACGGTGGCCCGCCT
>VGYP01000387.1 GCA_016872955.1 Planctomycetota bacterium | reverse complement strand
CAGGAGTTTCGCCCAGGCAATCCGCGAGGTGTCGTGCGAGCTGGGCTTTGCCTGAGTGTCGCAGCAGCCTTCTGCGGTGGAAAATCCAGGACCTTTGCCCGCACCGCCGCACGATCAATACCCACGCGACGCCCTCGGTGCGACCGCCAGCGCAGTCGGCGCCCAAAACGGGCCCAGCGCCCGCGGGGCATCCACTCTCAACTCAACGTGAGCGCCCAACTGTCGAGTACTACGCCGCAAACGTGATCTGCTCGATGTCCTTGATCGTCAGGCTCGGGTTCGTCGTACCGCTCGCTGAGGCCAGGGCAAACGTTACCGGATACTTGCCGCCCCAACTGCTGTACACGCTCACCGTCGCCGAGTGGACACCCGAACCGGCTGACGCACCGTCCACTACGAAGTATTGATACGTGTCGACGAGGCCGCCGATCGTCACACTGAGCTGATCCCCCGCCGTGGCATTCGTAAACTCGAACGTAAACACCAGGCCATACGACGCCGACTCAAAGTCGAGTTGGCCCGTAACGCTCGCCGATTTTGATGCGGTCGACGTGGCAAGCGAGATCACCCCGGCATTCATGCTGGCGTTGCCCGTTGTCGTGACATCCGTCAGCGATGAAGCAGTAAAGACTGGCGTTTGCGGAGCGGGCGTCGGCTTACCGGTCAACACAAACTGCGTCTGCGGTGTGGGCGACGTCCAGGGTTGCCGATACCCCGGAAGCAACGTCGGCGGCACTTCCGGATGGAGAAGCGGCGACCAGCCGAGCCCGTAGCCACTATTACTCGCCGTCGCTCCGGCATACCAGGCCGCGGCGTATGAGTGGTTCTCGCTCACCGCGAAGTTGCCATAGAGCACGGTCGGGGCGAGCGACACATCGACGACATTGGAAAGCCCAGGGAAATTCGCGTACGTGCCGTCGAAGTACGAAATCGTGTTGTCGACGAACGTCGTGCCGGCCGCCCGCCCTGGCTGAACGTCGGGCAGGTAATACCAAAGGAGATTATTGGCGTCGATTTTTACCGTGAGATAGGACTCGGGCGAATCGAGAACCGAAAGCTGCTGGACGACCTGGTTGCTTCGGCGCAGCGCCGCCGCCGCGACGGTAGCCACCTTCGAGCCGTGGCTGTGGCCCATGACATGAACCTTCGGGGCACCGACATCGCCAAGCGTCACGCCGCTGTCGAGCCCCAAGAGTTCCGTGATCGCCTCCGCAAGCCGCAAGCCGTTGCGATACGTACGGGCCTCGGATGGATACGCCGAGAACACGGACGTCGTTGCCGATTCGTCGATCCAGCTGAACGCGATCACGACGGCATTGGGATCGTTCGCCGCGAGCGTTGCCGCCATTCCCTGCGGCGACACCACGAAATCATCTGACGGCCCATACGTCGGATCGAACATCCAGGTCGATGCCGGCGTGCTGCTCGGGGCATCGGGAAGCGTCGCGTTGGTTGTTTGCCACCACTTCAGAAAACTGCCCGGGTTCGCCTGAGCGTAGGCGTCGACCGCCGCTCGCCATTCGGGAGCCCAACCATGCGAGATGAAGTAGACGTTCTTCCCGGCGTAAGGCGACGGGCCGACTGACGGAGTGACGGGCTCACTGAACGTGTTGGTCGCGGGATCATAGATACCCAGGCGCGCAAGCTGTGAGCCGCTCGTTGCCTGAGTCGACACGATCCCGTTGAACGTGGCCCGATCCGTTCCGGCCACAAAATGGTTCGCAAGCGTATTCCCGGCGACCGCGCCGAGTGGCTGGATGCTCCCATTCCCAGCCAAGGCTCGCAGGCCGACCCGTCCCTCTGACACCCCGCCGATGACCGCTTCGGCCACGTTGTTGCCGTCACTGTCAACCGTGCCGATAGGGCGTGAAGCGCCGGCGATCCCGGTGGCGACGCGGTCGACTTCGAACAAGCGACCGGCCCCATCAAGGTTGTAGAGTTGAAGCCGGCCCGGCAGGCTCACCACGACCTCGGGCACCAGATCGAGATCACGGTTGGTCGCCGCCACGAAAGCCGGACCCGCCGCCTGCCCGACAGTCAGGACGACGCTTCCCAAATCGCCGACGGCTTCACCACCCATTGACCGCACGCCGACATGCTGACGCGCGCCGCGGCCCGTCACCGTGATGACATCGCCGCGGGCATCGTTGTTCATGTCGCGCACGGCAACCCGCACGCCGCCCTGCGGCCGACGTCCGTCGCTTCCCAGTGCCGCGCCAGTCGTTCGGAAGACGCCCTTGGTCGCACCGGTCGCGACGTCATACACCTGCACTCGCCGCATCGCGGCCCACTGGCCCACGCCATCCGTGCCAACGACCAGATCAGCCCGACCGTCGCGATCCACATCGCCAAGCGCGACATGTACACCACCGCGGTAGTTGTTGCCGAACGGAAGAACCGACCGAAGACCCGTCGCCAGCGGCGCCCTCGTCACCCCGTCATACACGACGACCCGGCCTCGGCCGGACCCAGCGCCAAACGCGAAGTCAGCCACGCCATCGGCGTTGACGTCCCCGACAGCGACGCGGATCCCGCCCGCAATGTCGATTCCGAGCGGCTGCATGCGGGCAAGCTCGGTGCCGTTGGTCGCGTCCAGCACCCGCACGAGTCCGGAGCGTCCGGCAGTGCCCGTCACGACCACCGCCGACAAACAGAACCGCTGCTCGAGCGATTCAAAGGTCAGGCACGACAAGCGCGGCCGTCCAGACCGATCCTGCCGCCTCGAACGTCGAATGTTTTTCATGGCCGGCCTTGCGCTATGAACGGGCTTTTGAATCGTACCCACATTCGGTCAAGGATAGTCCGGTCAATGGCACTGCCGCAACGATGGCCACAGGCATTTCCGGGCCGATGGGCGGCTGGTGAGGCTGGTGCCGCGTTCATCAGCTGCTGCCGGAACGGCTTTCCTCGCCCCTGGGGTGGCGAT
>VGYP01000386.1 GCA_016872955.1 Planctomycetota bacterium | reverse complement strand
CGCCATGATGTACAGCGAACTGAGCACGAGGCAGAGGGTGCCACCGAACCCGGAGGAGATCTTGGAGGGCGATGACTCCCGGAGGTCGGGCATTCGCGCCCCCAGCCCCACAGCGATGGCCGACAGCCCGAGGCAGAGCAGCAGGCAGCAGTGTTCGTGGAGCACGATCAGTCGCCACGGTAGGCCGAGCATCGAGTCGCTAAGGATCACCAGCGCCGCGCAGGGCAGCAGCCCGCCCAGGAACGAGAACAGAAACTTCGCCAACACGATCTGGTCGCGATGCACCGGCAGCAGGCCGAGAATCCAGAATCGACGACCCTCCAGGCTGATCATCGGGTAGACGAACCGCGTCGTGAACGTCGACAGGATCAGCCCCACGACGGCGAGGTTCAGGAAGCCGATCATCGACGCGTAGATATTGTGGTAGCTGAACGACCGGAGATTGAAGAAGTAGAGGCTCAGCAGGCCGAAGAAGATCAGGAACTGCGACCACTGCGAGACGTCGCGGCGGAACAGTCGCAGGTCCTTGACCAGCAGCAGCCGTATCGGTCGGCCCGCGGCACCTTCCCCGCCCATCAGGGCGCGGTCAAGGAGGCCCGTGCGACGGCAGCGGCGGGCGGGCACCTCACCGGCAAGATTGCTGAAGCCGCGGCGGTAGGCGACGTGTGCCAGCCAGCCGGCGACGAGGTACAGCAGGAGGGCGTTGGCCACCAGCAGTGAAAGAAACTTGAAGGCCTCGGCCAGCCCGGCCGAGAGCAGTCGACCATCGCGGCCGGTGCGGGCCGCCTCGATCAGGCCCGAGGCCAGCCACCAGCTGGGAAACAGCTTCTGTTCGGTGATCGCCAGGCGGGCGAACAGCCGCTCAAACCAGGCCGCCGACATGGCGTCAGCGCGGGGCTCGGACACGAGCGTCCAGCCCGTCCAGATGACGGTCACGCAGACGGCCCCGACCGCGAGGGAGAGGGCATGCATCCGCAGCCGGGGCAGCCAGGCCACCAGGGCCACACAGCAGATGCCGCCAAGCGCCGCGTGGATGGTCACGAACGCGATCATCAGTGGCAGGAGCAGGGCGAAGTATGGCCAGTTGGCCTGACGGACCACGCCAAAGGCCACGAGCATCGGGCTGCCGAGCAGGATGAAGCCCCAGCTGGCGAACCACATCGCCTCGTGAAACTTGTGGGCGAAGATCGTTTTGGCCCGGACCGGCAGGGTGAGCAGCAGCCGTGACTCCGGGGAGAGATAGAGCCCCCCGTAGAGCAGGATGCCCGCCGAGAAGAGGAGCATCACCATCAGCGAGGAGAAGAACGTGTTGAACAGCAGCGAGATGACGTCGGCGTGTAGGGCGTCGAGGAAGGTGAAGGCTTCGGCGAACAGGAGGTAGAGGGCGGCCCAGAAGAGCCCGCTGAGCACGACTACCAGCGTCACCCGCAGCCGCGAGTCCACCAGCATCGCCCGCAGGGTCTCCCAGACCAGCGTCGCCCGCAGCCGCAGGAAAAGCCTTCCCTCCTCGTCGAGCGGCAGCAGCCGCACCGGATCGCCAGGCAACGCACGACCGCTCATGGCCGCGCTCCGCCGGGGCTTGTCAACTCGAGATAGAGCTGCTCCAGCGACGTGGCCTCGACGGCGACCTGGGCCCGGAGTTCGTCGACCGTGCCCAGGAACCGCAGGCTGCCGCGGACCATGATGCCGACGCGTTCGGCCATCTCCTCGGCCATCGCCAGCGTGTGCGTCGACATGAAGACGGTCATGCCCTCGCGGGTGCGGGCGGCTAGCAGGTCCTTCACGATCCGCACACTCCGTGGATCGAGGCCCACCATCGGCTCGTCCAGCACCAGCACGCCGGGGTCGTGGAGGAGCGAGGCCGCGAATACGAGCCGCTGCTTCATGCCCAGCGAGTAGCTCTCGGAGAGGTCGTCAGCGAACTCGCCCAGTTCGAAACATTCGATCTCCCGATCGATCCGGCCTCGGGCCAGGTGCCGCGGCATGCCGAACATGTCGGCGATGAACGAGAGGAACTCCCGGCCGGTGAGCTTATCGTAGAGGCACGGTTCATCGGGTACGTACCCGACGTGGAGATGGGCGGCCCGCGGGTCGGCGACGACGTCATGCCCGCAGATCCGGATGGTGCCACGCGAGGGATGAAGCAGGCCGACGAGCATCCTGATGCTGGTCGTCTTTCCAGCACCATTGGGCCCCAGCAGGGCGAAGAGCTCGCCCCGTGGAATGGCCAGCGAGACGTCGGCCACCGCGGTCTTGGGGCCGTAGGTCCGCGTCACGTGGTCAAACTCGATCATGGCGTGGTCGTCTCCCCGGTCGGCAACGTGGCTGCTGGCGGAGCCGACCCGTCCTCGGTTTCCGCCATCCTGGCGGCTTCGTCGTCGGAGCGACGGACGAACGCCAGCCGCGCGCCCAAGAGCTTGGTCTCCTGACGGAGCACCCGACCGGAGCGGTCGACCCACAGCCGGCAGCGTGGTTCGCAGGTGGTCGACGGATCGTCGCGGTAGACCACGACGTGGGCGGGCACGAGTCGATCCTCCCAGTAGACGAACCCCTCGGGCCCGACCTCCGCGTGCAGGATCTCCAGAGGGGCACGTCCGGCCCGCAGCGGGTTGTAGGTGGGCACCGTCCAGCGGCGGCCCTCGGCTAGTCCCGGCAGCGTTGCGTGCGGTGAGAACTCATCGCCCAGCATCATGTCGGTCGGAAGGTGCCGCTTGAAATCGTAGCGCAGGTCGCCGGCGGCCACGTGCATCATCACCGTGCCCTCGTCGACGAGGCCGGTGAGCACCACGGGCTGGTCCGCGCCCGGCAGGTTGACCACCGACGAGAAGGAGTTGAGGGTGCCCTGCTCGTCGATCGCCATTCGTCCCCGGGCATCGAATCGGGTGTCGCGCTGGTCGGTGAGCCGACGCATCAAGAGCGTGGCCAAG
>VGYP01000385.1 GCA_016872955.1 Planctomycetota bacterium | reverse complement strand
GGACAGGACCGGGACGACGCGGCGAGCGGCCCGCCGGGGCCGGGTGCCCATGCTGGCAGCCCCCCACCGCAGCCAGCCCCCCACCGCAGTCAGCTGCCCCTAACCAGGGAGCGCCCGGCAACAGGGGCCCGCTGGTTGGTTGGCTCGGCTACTCACCCGACGATGAACGTCTTCTTCTCGCCGTCCTTCCAGTTGCCAAGCCAGCGGCTGACGGGTCTTTCTCCGACTCTCGAAGAACGGCTCTCGGCATCCAAATCCGAGGGCATCCCAATCGACCGTGCCCGTCTCTGGGAGATCGATCGGGTCGAAGACGCACTCCGGATCCAGGTCGGAACCGGCATCTTCCGGGCAAGCCAGCACGGAACCGCGACGGCGGATCTCACGGGCGTCCTCGCCGGTCTGGTTCGCAACGGCGTCGATCAGTTCGAAGTCACTCATAACAGAACATCTCCTAGGAAAGGGAACGGGACACGAAACACACCCGCCAGCCAGAAGGGCCGGCGGGATGACTAAACCCCTCGGGAACGCCCCGGGGCAGGTCTGGTGGAGCGTGCACACAACAGCCCGGGGCCTTTGACCACGCCCGCTCCCTGGCCGACTGGCAGTTGCCGGAGTGCCTGAACATCCTGCGGCGTCGGATGGAGCGCACCCCGGATGGTCTCGGCACACGGGAGTTCATCCGGGTGCTTCTCCTGCTCGAGAAGGCGACCCTTGAAGAGCGCTCGGCAGCGGTCGAGTACGCCACGAGTCTGGGAATCGCGGAGGCGGACACGATCCGCGTGATCCTGGAACACCGACGGGAGTCTCCGGTCGCGCTCTTCTGCCTCGACAGCCGTCCGCGAGGTCAACTTTGACCTCGCGAAGCGTGGGGATGATGACCTCTGCCTGTTCCGCCTTTCCTCGTGGCATTTCTGGCCCTCCCTTGGTTGCGGCCACCCAGAATTCTCGCTCCCGGAGTGGCCTGGTTGAAGGGGGCAGGTCCAATGCACTCGAACCAACCAGGCGAGCCGCAGGTGGATTTCGGGTTCGCCTCGGTGGCCCGCGACTGAAACCCCCGCAGACCGTATCCTGTTCGGCCGCATGAGGATCCAATCGATCTTGCCGCTGCGGGTCTGGATCACCGCCGCAGTCGCCGGGCTCATGGCCGCGGCCGATTCGGCGGATCCCGCCGGCGGGAAACCGCCGCGGGAACTTTTCGCCGAGGCCGTGCGAGTGTTTTTCGAGGCGGAGCCGGAACGGTCGGCCCGGCTCTTCGACCGTGTCGCGGCCGCCGCCCCCGAGAGCGAGCCCGAGCTCTGGCAGCGTGGCATCGCGCTCTACTACGCAGGTCGCTTCGCCGACGGCCGGCGACAGTTCGAGCTCCACAAGACCGTGAACCCCGCCGACATCGAGAACCCGGCCTGGCATTTTCTGTGCGTCGCCAGGCTCGAGGGCATGGAGGCGGCTCGCCGAGCCATGCTGGCGGTCGGCGACGACCCGCGGGTTCCCATGAAGGAAATCCTCGACGTGTTCGCCGGCCGCGGCGACGAGGGGGCCGTGCTCGCTGCCGCAGAACGTGGTCCGGAGCCGGCCCGTCGCAACCAGTGCTGCTACGCCCACCTCTACCTCGGCCTGCACGCCGAGGTCGCCGGCAACCCCGACCAGGCTCGTCGACATATCACGGCCGCCGCCGGGCCGTACCGGATGGAGCACTACATGGGCCGCGTTGCCGTCGTGCACGCGCGGCTGCGAGGCTGGGAACTGCCGGCCGGCCAGGACTGACCCGAGCCCGTGTCCCCGCCTCAGCCGAAGAGCTGCGTCCAGTGCTTCTCGTGCCGGCCAAGTCCCGTCCGCACGTGACCACCCAGCATGTTCTTGTGATGCCCCGGTGAATGCCACCACATCCCAATGGCCGCTGCCCCGGTCGTCACGTCACCGGCGATGTTCTCGGCATTGGCCGACGTGCCCGCCGCCTGGGCTCGCTTCCAAGGAGTTTCACGCCCCGGCACGGGCGACTCGTGCGCGAAGAAGCCACGTGTGGTCATGTCCTCCGAATGGATTCGGCAGGCTTTCACGAGTCTGAGATCCACGGCCTGGGCCGGCAGCCCCACCAGGATGCGAATCTGATTGAGCCGCTGCATGCCACCGGCTTCCTGTGGGTCAAGCCGGCCGGTGAGTGCGGCGTTGCCCACCAGTGTGTTGCGATCAGCGAACGCAAGCGGCAAGGCCAGGAGCACCGCGAGCGCATCGCTCGCCTCGAGTGCGGCGGCAGCTTCGGCGCGGCTGGCAACATGACCAAGCCGGGCCCGATCCTTGGCCGGTAGCAGGGCCGCGGCACGCTCGCCCCAGGTGGCGAGCGACAGCAGCATGTCACGGTCGGCAGCCACCACGGGATTGGCGGCCAAGACCTCCCGCGGCTCGACGAGGAGCAGGCTTTCCAAGCGTTCGAGCGCGGGATCGCTTTTCTGCCGGATCATCTCCTCGGTCAGGTCCGGTGCTGCGGCCACGTCGCGGATCGTCCGCCGCAGGTGCTCGATCTCGCTTGACCGCCCTGCCGCACCATGCCGGTCGGCGAGCACGGCGGCCGCGGCCTGCTGAAACGCGGTGGCGTACCGGGCAGACCGGTCACGAAACTCCGCCTTGCAGGCCGCCTGCAGTCGCCTGCCGCCCTCGCCCCCCAGTGCCAACAGCCGCCCCGCGATCGCCTCCCGGGCGGCGACCGTCCTGGCCCGCTCGAACTCCTGCACGAGCCCCCTTGCCTCCGCTGCGGCCGCGGCGGGCGGCGGATCGGCACCGGCCGTCGCTCCCGCCATGCAGATGACCGCCGCCAGCCCTCGTGCACCAATCCTGCCGGGCATTTTCGGGCGGTGCCCCTGGGAAACCTGCATGATGAACGTGGCGATCGCGTGGCGACGCACCGCAACTCGCGAGCCGGTGGGACGTTTCAGAATCATGGTCATGGACGTCATGGACGCCCATCAG
>VGYP01000384.1 GCA_016872955.1 Planctomycetota bacterium | reverse complement strand
ATGGCATCGTCGCCGACCGGCTCGTCGCAGCCGGAGTTCCCGATCTCCGACATGCCCGCGCGGACTTCGTGGGCATCGACGGCGTCTTCTACGCGACGCGGCCCTGGGGTATCGACGCGGCCCCGGAGCGGCTGGCGGATATGATCGCGCCCCACTGCGGATCCGCCGCGAACTTTCCGGACATCGGCGCCCGCGAACTCGTCCAGGCCCAGTCGGCCAACGCCACCTACGTCCACGCGATCCTGACGCGGTGATTCCAGGATTCGGGACGCCGGCTCGTGCGGGCCGTGCCGACGCGATAGGCTGGAAACACTCTGCTGACGTGGACGCGGGGATACCTCAGCCGGCGACACAGCCGGCGGTAGCGAGCCAACATCGCAATCACCGCGGCCCGATGCCTCAGGGGAGTCGACGGCGAAGGCCACGGAGTGACGCCGGTCAGGCGGGCTTCATCTCGGCGATGATCTTCTTGAGCGCGGCCACCGACAGTGCCGAGCACTCCATGGGCGACTTGCCGTCCGGGTAGTCCTCCTGCTCCACCGTCAGCCACTCCGTGCCCCCGACCTCTCGGCAGGCCGTGATCACTGCCTGCCAGTCCACCGAATCCTGGCCGATGATCGCTTTTTTGCCCCCCTGCGTGACGGTTGGCTTGAAATGCGTGATCCGCGTGCGGCCCGGATGGCGTCGAACGACTTCCGCCGGGTCGAGGCCTGCCGCTAGGGTCCACCCCACATCCTGCTGCAGCACCACGTCCGGACTTGTTCGCTCCGCGAACAGATCCCAGTAGGTCTTATCGCCATCCTTGTTGAACTCATGCTTGTGGTTGTGGTAGCCGCAAGCCATGCCGAAGGGCTTGAGCACCTCGGCCGCCTTGTTGCACGTCTCGGCAAGCGTCTTGCTCCGCTCGGAATGGGTGAAATCCCCGTCGCCCGGGATGATCAGGAACCGGCACCCGATCGCCTGATGGAAGTCGATCGCCTTCTGAAGCGCGTCGCCGCGGAGATTGTTTGTGCCGATGTGCGTGCCGGCGGCGATCAGCCCAAGATCCTTGAGACGCTTGGCGAGCTCGGCCGGCCTGTCCTTGTAAGAGTTGTAGCCCGCGAACTCGACACCCTCCACGCCCATCTCGGCCACCTTGGCCAGCGCCGCGTCGAAGTCCCTGCCGCAGTCGTTGCGAACCGAGTACAGCTGCAGCGCGATCCGCATGGGCGGCTTGCCGGCGGTCTGGTCGGCGGCCGTCAGGACCCGTGGTCCCGCCGCGGCCAGGACGGCGGAAGACTGCAGAAACAGACGACGGGACAGCGAGGTGAGAGGCATGCTCGAGACCTCCGGGCTACGGTGACGCGACCCCCGGACCACGAAGCGTTGATCACGCCGGCGGGGCCAAAGTAGCATCTTACCCTCGACCGGCGTCTGCACACGTCTCCGACCGGCCGGAGGCTTGCCGCGTGCCGGCGGATGCCGGGGTGCCTGACGGTCGCGGAATCGGGAACGGGCCGTGGGCGATGGGCATTTCAGGGTCGCTGGTGCCGTCACGGGCTATGGTCGTCCCCCGTGGCCGAGCGCTCCGCCGCGGCCATCCGTCGAGGCCAGCAGCTGGCCCCGGGACGCAGCCGGCCCCCACCCACGGCCACGGGGTCGCTTCCCATGAGGGCTGATGCCCCGATGAACCAGTCCGCCGAGACGTGGATCGTGTCCGCGCACCTCGATGCCTGCCTCGTCCTGCCGGGTGGCGAGGTCGTCGACCGTGCCGGGTTGCACGACTGGCTCTGGGAGCGGGCCGCGGGTCTGCTGGGCATCGACGAGGGGGCAACGACCGTCGCGGAGGCGGCCGCGCACGGCGTGGCCCCCGACCCGCTCGTCGTGGACACAGCCGCCGCGCCGGCCGACCGCGACTGGCTGGCCGGGCTCGCCGTCGCGACGGTGACCTGGTGGTTCGCCGACGAGACCGCGGCCCGGGCGGCGGCAGCGCTCTTGTCGGCCGTGCGAGGCTGCCGGGTCGACGAACTCGGCCCCCACGTGCCGAGCGATGGCGAGCCAGATTTTCAGTCGTCGTTTCCGCCGGTCGACGTGCCGGGCTTCGGCGTCGTGCGACCGGCCTGGGAGGCCGGCCGTGCGGGGATCACCGGAGACGACGCCACCATCTTCGTCATGCCGGGACTGGGATTCGGTACGGGGCTCCATGAGACGACGCAACTCTGCCTGGCGGCGGTCGCCGCTCGTCGCCGGCAGGGTGGCCGACTCGACCGCGTGCTTGATTTCGGCAGCGGGTCGGGCATCCTCGCGATCGCGGCGGCCGTGCTGGGGGCGGTCGAGGTCGACGCGGTCGAGGTCGACGATCGAGTGCACGCGGCAATCCGCGAGAATGCCAATCGCAACGCCGTCACAGCCGGGCTTCACGTGCTGACGACACTGCCGGCCGACACCACCGCCTACGACCTCGTGATCGCCAACATCGTAGCGCCGGTGCTGCTGGAGCATGCGGCCGACCTCTGCGCTCGGATGCGTCGACCGGGCGGGGGTATCCTGCTCTCGGGACTGCGACGCCACGAGGTCGTCACGGTGGCTGACCGTTTCACCGCGCTCGTCGGGGCGCAGCCGCTGGAGCAACAACGCGGCGGCTGGCATTGTCTGTCGTTCGCGTGCACGTGAGACGCACGCCATCCCGAGTGTTGCGGGCGTCACCGCCGCCGGCCCAATACTGCCAGCCGAGTCCGATGTTCGAGAAGCATGCGGGCGACGTCGCATCGAGGCCCCACCCCACCAGGCGGCTCACCTCGAGGTTGTCGGTCACCAGCACGTGCCCTCCGACACTGGCGTATTGGACGGTGAGCGGCACCGTCTTGCCGCCCGACAAGATCCCGAAGGTCTCGGCATGCGCGTCCCAGCGCTCGCCCAGCAGCACCTTGACCACGGTCGACGGCGCTTACTGATCGAAGGCATCGATGCCGGCAAGGCCGGTGCCGTA
>VGYP01000383.1 GCA_016872955.1 Planctomycetota bacterium | reverse complement strand
CGCGACTGGGATTCGTGGATTCCCAGCGACGCCGCCTCCCCGGGAGGCAGACCGTACCATTCCGAACGCAACCCCTGGTCGTAGAGGCCGTGCCCCGCTTCGTGCAGCACGCCGAACAAGGCCGGCGGCAACGATCGCTCGTCCCAGCGGGTGGTGATCCGGCAATCGTGCGGCCCCAGCGACGTGCAGAAAGGATGATCGGTGGTGTCGAGCCGACCGCGATCGAAATCGAAACCAATCCGCGCGGCCACGTCGCGAACGAAGCGCTGCTGAGCCGCCACGGGAAAGGACCCGTCGCTCAAGAGACGCCCGTCCGGCCGGTGGGCAGCGCCGATGCAGGCCTGCACGAGCGGGACGATCCGGTCCCGCAGATCGGTGAACTTCGGGGCGATCGCCCGCCAGCGTCCCCCCGGCTCGTAGTCGTCGAGCAGGCCGTCGTAGGCGTCGAGATCAGGCCGCTGGCAGGCCGCTTGCTCCCGCTTGAGCACGAACACCTTCTCCAGCCAGGGGGCCAGGTCTGGCCACGACGCGGCGGCCCGGGCGGCGACCCAGGCCTGCTGGGCCTCCACGGTCGTGCGGGCCAGTTCCTCGACCAGTCGGCACGGAAGACGAGCCTGCTTGTCGAAGTCGTGCTTGAGCAGGCGGATCGTGGCCTGCTCGTCGGGCGTGCCGCCGTTGGCCAACGGTCCGGCTGCCAGCGAGGCGAGCCGCTCTCCCTGCGCCGGATCGGTCCGCCGGCCGTGGATCAGCGCCGCAAGTTCCGCGGCCTGCTCGGCTCGCCAGGCGCCGCCACGGATGGGCATCTTCGTCCGCTCGTCCCAGCCGACCAGTGCGTCGACCGTGCTCAACACCGCGACCCGACGGGCGTGCTCGCAGGCGGCGGCAAAGGTTTCGGCAGGCGTAGGCATGGCGGCAGACTATGATCGGGATCGGCCGCCGGCAACGGGGTGGCCAGGAGGAACAACGCCATGCTCGACGTGCTCGTGATCGCCCCGCACCCCGACGACGCCGAACTGGGCATGGGGGGCACGATCGCCCTGATGCAGTCACGCGGACTCGAGGTCGGCATTCTCGACCTCACCGATGGCGAGCCGACGCCGCTGGGCACGCCCGAGATTCGTGGCCGCGAGGCGGCGGCGGCCACGGCGGTCCTCGGGGTCGGCTGGCGCGAAAACCTCGGGCTGCCGAACCGGCGACTGCGGGCCACGCTCACCGCCCGCGGTGCGTTGGCCGGCGTGATCCGCACGACGAGACCCCGCTGGCTGTTCGCACCGCATTGGGTCGACGCGCATCCCGACCACGTCGCCGCGACGCGGCTGACGGAGGCAGCGCGATTCTGGGCCAAACTCCTGAAGTCGGACCTGCCCGGCGAGCCCTGGCACCCGCGACGAATCTGGTACTACGGCTGCTTCCATCTGCGGGCGGTCCACCGGCCGGCGTTCGTCGTCGACATCACGTCCACCGCCGACCTCAAGGCCCGCAGCATCGCCTGCTACGGCAGTCAGTTTCCCGACTCGGCGGCCCGGCCCACCGTGCCGGAACGCGTGGCCGCCGCCGACGCCTGGTGGGGCGGACGGATCGGTGCCCTGCGCGGGGAACCCTTCTGGTCGCGGGAGCCCATCGGTCTCTGCGGATTCGACCACTTGATGTAGCGCGTCCACCCCGGCCCGCACAGTCTTCCCAGTGTCATGCCCTGGGCGGACAGGGGCCCCCGGTCGAAGGCGTGGTTGACCCGGTCAAGGCGACCTTGGGGGTCGACCACAGGAAGGCTGCGGTCGGTCGCCGCTTTCGGTCGATACAGCATCGGTCGGTGACGATTCCCGACCGACCCCCTCGTCCGGATGTTCAATGGCCTCACGCGACATCAACGTCATCGCGCTCGTCAAAGGTGGCGAGCGTTATGTGTTTCTGTACGACGACGATAGCCGCGAGCAGGCGCTCCGAACGCTGGCGCGGCAGGCCGCTGACCCGACGCTGAGTTTTTCCTGGTACGACGCCGCCGTCCTGGCCCAGAAGATTCGTCAAAACACGCCTCGTCCACGGCGGCTGCCCCTCGCGCCGCGGGCCGACCGGCGGACCTGACGCGCAGGGCCGCCGCGATGGTGACGCCACCCCGGCCCGACACTCGTTCGGAGTGTGCGGAGACGATCGACCGCTTCCTGCGGCATCTGGGGGCCGAACGCGGAGCCTCGCCGCTGACCATCAAGAGTTACCGCGAGGATCTGCTGCAGTTCGAGGAGTTTCTTTCCTCGGCGGCCTGCCGCTCCCCGGCCGACGCCACCAGCCCCCTCCTGCGACGATTCGCCTCCGGCCTGCATGCCGCCGGCTACGCCCCTTCCACGGTCGCCCGCAAACTCGCCAGCCTGCGAAGTTTCTACGCGTTCGGCCAGCGGGAGGGCTGGGTGCGGACGAATCCCGCCAAGCCGCTGCGCAGCCCGCGGCGTCCCCGGAAGTTGCCTCGTTTCCTGACGGGGGACGAGATCGTCCGACTGCTGGCCGCGCCTCGGCCGAACGCGGCGGGGGGCCTGCGCGACCGGGCGATCCTGGAGTTGATGTACTCCTCGGGTGTTCGCGTCGGTGAACTCGCCAAACTCGACGACGCCGATCTCGACCTGGCCAACGCCACCATCCGTGTCCGCGGCAAGGGTCGCCGTGAGCGGCTGGGCATCGTCGGCTCCCACGCCCGAAACGCCCTGCGGGCCTGGCTCGCGGCCCGCCCGTCAGCCGCGGGCCCGAGCCGCTCGGGTCCGCTGTTCACCAACAAATCAGGCCGCCGCCTCTCCGTCCGCGGCGTGGCCAGGATGCTCGACAAGCACCTCGCGGCGGCGGGGCTCGCCGGCCGCGCCAGCCCGCACACGCTGCGGCACAGTTTCGCCACGCACCTGCTCGACGCGGGTGCCGACATCCGCAGCGTGCAGGAACTGCTCGGTCACAAGAGCCTCGTGACCACGCAGATCTACACGCACGTC
>VGYP01000382.1 GCA_016872955.1 Planctomycetota bacterium | reverse complement strand
GACTTCTGGTTGAAACATCGCGCCGATCATCCCGATCAGTCAATGCACCCGCTACTCGCCGCGATCAATCAACTGGAGGCGACGGGCCACGCTGTGGTCGGTATCGACCTGGTGGCAACGAAACAGAGTCCCGCCAACGCCGGCGACACGCATCGCATCGCCGAAGCCATGATCGCCGCACTGCCCCACCTTCCCGTCCACCCGACCCCCACGGGCGGGATCATTGAGGTGAGCGATCTGTCGGTCGCCGGAGTCTTTTCGGCGACCAAGCGAACGTGGGGCCGGTTCACCGGGGATGGGCCTCGTTGTGCGCTCACGATGGCCACAGGAGCAACGAACGCATTCGTCGGGCTCTTGCTCGGTGCGCTCGCGTCGGGCGTGGAGCCGGTGCTCATCGAACTGAACACAGCCAACGGCATCGACGTCGGACGAATAAACGAGTCCTTCAGTATCGAGAGATGGCTCTTTCGTCGCCGCATGTGGTCGTCGCTCGTCGAGCAGGTGGACGGCGTCGACAAGCAGAAGTTCGAGACGATACGCGACCAAGAATCGCTGGTGAACAACCGCCGGGCAGCGGACAACGATCAGTGGACCGCACAAATGGCAGCAACACTCTCAGCGCTCGTTGCAGGCAGTGCCGTAGCCGCCGTTCGGTTCAACACCGCGCTCGAAATCCGTCTGCTCGATGTTCTGAACAAATGCAATCTGCATCAGCAATCGGTTCGAACTATCATCAAAAAGACGAGGGAGTCGGATGACGGCATGCAACGCCTGGGGGACGCGGATGTCCTCCACGGAGTTGCCAAACGCGAGCCAGTGAATTTCGGCAGAGTCGTTGGCGCCGTGAACGACGGTGATCTCACGAAGCTGTGGAACGGTGGCGCAAAATCGTGGAAAGACCTCTACGACAAGTGCACCAAGCACAGACACACGCACCGCACTCCGAACGATTGGCGGGGCCTACTCGAAGACTTCATCAGCTTCGCCGACGAACAAGAGTTCCGTGACCCCACGTGGAAGAACATCAAGAACAGAAAGATCGAAGACGACGAGGCTCGGTTCGGCCACTGCCGCACCGTCACCTCGCCCGCGCTTCTCGTCGTGAGGACCATGGGACTGACCGACAACGACGTGAATGCCATCGACGATGCCATCATCGACCATGCAAGAAAACGCGCGAACCAGGAGGGACTCCCTGTCGCTGCGGTCGTTCGGGTGTGCACCCCGGAGATCCGGACCCGCGAGTCGGTTGATCCCTGGCTGTCGAGGCATTTGGACATTTCAACGGGGCGATCACGTCGAATCGTGGCCGAAACAATCCGCCACGGCCTTCGCGATGCCGTCAATCAAGTTGAACGAGACCACAAGAAGCACATCTCGAGGATTGTCGTTGCGGTCTCACAGGGGACGAAGGCCATTAATGCGGCCACGATCATCGAGGCCTTGGCTTTCGCCACGGAACTTGATGCATCGATCGAGTTCGTCGAGGCTGCCCGAAATGGCGCGAACAGCCCGACCACAGTCATTCGGCGGATCACAGCCATCGATCCGCAGGCTGTCAGTGGTTCGTTGTTCGGAACGTCGAGCGTCATGCCATTGTTGAAACAATGCGCAAACGATCTCAACACGGTTCAGGGCCGGAAACTGCTCGAGCTTGCTCCGCGTGGCCCGCACACCGCATTCAAGAAGTTCTTCGACGAGATTGCCGATCCATACCGAAACATCCCCGCGGGACCGGAAAGACTCGACTACCTGGGTGCGAACATCGCCATCCTGAGACATCGCTACGTCACAGAGAGAGGGTCCAAGAGAGTTTCCCGACCCGGCACGGAAGAGTTGTTCATCACACAGTTGAGCACGCTGCTCTCGGGTGCCACACAGCTCACGCCGGATCAGCAGAAGACCGGCGATGCTCAAGACTGCTGGAAGGCCTCGCCGGCACTTCGTCCATTGTGGGAGGCACGAAATCGGTTGTTCCACCACGGGGAAATCAGAAAGATCAACGGCATCATTGACCTGCACGAGGGCGAGATCGTCGAGGCGTGCGCGACAGCCATGGGCCTCGAGCCGCCAACCGTCGAAACGCGACGACTCGTCAAGACCCTAAGGTCTCTGACCGACCACGACTGAGAGGCCCGTCATTCCCGCCCGTTTGCACACATCGATCGAATTTTCCGATGAGGTTGCGGAAGTGTTTCCCGAACAATTGCATGCGACGGCATGCAGCCTTTTCGAGACGAATGACCCCGACGAACACCGCGCCGAGACGAAGGGATTCTCCGTTCGCTTCGGGCGGCCGCGTGGGCGCATCCTTGACATCGAGTTCGGCGTCCTTGACGATGGGCTGTTGACAAATGCAGAGGAATGCCTACGACTACAGCGCGACCGCCTGCGTGTCGGTCGCCGAACGGGCGACGTACGTCGCGCCGAAGTATTGGAAATTGCGACGTGGGAGGACCTCGCGGACGATGCCGATGACGTCGAGGAAATCACCATCGATTTCGAAACCCCGACGTTCTTCCGGCGTGGGCGTGCATACCACCTGTTTCCGTCACCGTCGGTTGTGTTCGGCCACTGGCGTCGACGGTGGGAGGTGTTTCACGGCGTCGCGCCGCAGTGCGAATTCGACGATCGGCAGGTGAACGTGGTCGCGATTGACCTACGTACGCACGACCTCTCGTACCGCGGCGAACGCCTCGGCGGATTCACCGGAAGTGTCACGTACGACGTGAGTGGACTTCCCGACTCGGACCGCGCAGCGATGTGTGCCTTTGCCCTGATCGGGCCCTATGCAGGTTGTGGCAGCCGCACGACCGCGGGCTTCGGGGCCGTCTCGGTCGAACTCGTGTAGCCGTCTCGGTCAGCCCAGACGGGTTCGGTGGGCCAGGTAGGGATCGAACCTACGACCAAGGGATTATGAGTCCCCTGCTCTAACCACTGAGCTACTGGCCCGAAAATCGCGAACAAACCG
>VGYP01000381.1 GCA_016872955.1 Planctomycetota bacterium | reverse complement strand
ACTGGAGGCCTGGTAGAAGCGGATCTGGTCGCCCGTGTCGTCCTGCACGTCGCGGATCGCCTCCAGCAGCCGCAGCGTGCCGACCGCGGTGGTGTCGGCGGTGTAGGCCGGTTGGTCGAAACTGACGCGGACGTGGCTCTGGGCGGCGAGGTTGTAGACCTCGTGGGGCCGAATCTCGCGGATCAGCCGCACCAGCCCGCTGCCGTCGGAGAGGTCGCCGTAGTGGAGCTGCAGGCTCGGCGGATCTCCAAAGATGAGGTGCTCGATTCGCTCGGTGCCGAACGTGCTGGAGCGGCGGCGGAGGCCGTGGACCTCGTAGCCCTTCTCGAGGAGCAGCTCCGCGAGATAGGAGCCGTCTTGGCCGGTGACACCGGTGATGAGAGCACGCTTCGACATGGGGCCTCCCTGCTGGCAAGACGAGTTGGACGGGCCGACGGCGGGGGCCGCGCGATCCGTGCGGGCCTCCGACGACGACGAAGGGCGGAACCTTAGCAGGCCGCCGCCACCGCCGGAATGGCATTTCAGGGGGCTTTTTGGCCCAACACCGACTCGTAGACGCGGGCGTAGCCCCGGGCTGTGGCCCCCCAGGAGAAGGTCGCCGCATGAGCCCTTGCGCGGGGTGCGAAGTCGGGGTCGGCGGCGAAGGCGTCGAGGCTAGCGGCGTAGATGGCCGCCATGGCCGCCGGATCGAAGGAGTCGAGGTAGAAGCCGTGGTCGCCGGCGATTTCGGGAAGACAGGTGGTGCGGGCCATGAGCACCGGCCGGCCTGCCTGCATCGCCTCCAGCACCGGGAAGCCGAAGCCTTCGGTGAGCGATGGGAACACAAACGCCTCGCAGTGCTCGTAGAGCCACTGCCGGTCGGCGTCACTCACCTCCCCCGGCAGGATCACCCGGCCCTCGAGCCGGCGGCGCGACACCTCGCGACCCAGGAACTCACCGTAGGGCGTCGCCTTCTTGCCGGCGATCACGAGTCGGCGGTCGGCGAGTTGCTCGACGAGGTCGAGCAGCACGTGGAAGTTCTTGTGCGCTAGGCAGTTGCCGACGGTGAGCAGGAACGGCTCCGGCGGCAGCCAGGCGGGCCGCTCGGCAGCGGCCGCCTTCGGGGGGGGCAGCCCGAGGGGGACGACGTGGATTGGTCGGCCGCCGAGTTGCAGTCGCCCGGCCACGTCGTCGGCCACGAACCGCGAGTCGGTGACGACCGCCGCCGCCCGGTCGATCTTGCCCTGGATGTCGGCCAACTTGCGGGTGATCTTGCCGACCTGCTCGTCGTGCGGCGCCTCGTGGAGAAAGTTGAGGTCGTGGATCGTCAGCACCACCGGCACCCGTGGATCGAGGGGCAGGTATTTCGACATCTGGTTGGTGACGTGCCAGAGCGCGATCCGGGGTTCGCCCAGAAACGGTCCGACCAGCGGCCGCAGGAGTCGTCGCAGTGCCTCCTTCTTCCAGGGGGCGACGGCGATGCGATCGAAGCCGTTCGCCGGGAAGTGCCGGTCGGCCCCGGCCGGCAGGAAGAAGACCGGCTCGAAGCGGCCGGCGGCGATCGCCAGCAGTTCCTGGGCGAGGTGCAGGGAGAAGCGGCCCAGGCCGCAGTTGATGTGCCGCAACTTCTCGAGATCGACGACGATGCGGGGCCGAGGTGCGGTCATGGACGACCTGGGAACGGGCTCATCATCTTCGCGTCGGTCGCCGCCAGGGCACAACCCGCGCTTCGGCCCGCGGGTGATGCGTTGCCCCCACGGCGGCGGCCCCGTAGGCTGCCCTCCCAGCGCTCGTCCCCCCACCGGAACACCCCATGAATCGCCCTCTCGCCGCCGTCTTCGCGGGCCTTGTCTTCGTGATTCGATCCGTGGTGGCCGAGCCAGCCGCCTCCCCGGCGGCCGCGGGCTGGCAGTCGCTTTTCAACGGCCGGGACCTGACGGGCTGGGATGGTGATCCGCGGCTTTGGAGCGTCCGCGACGGCGTGATCCATGGCGAGACGACGGCCGAGCAACGGGCCAACGGGAACACCTTCCTGATCGCGCAGGGACTCGAGCTCACGGACTTTGAGCTGGAGCTCTCGTTCCGGTGCGGCGACCGCAACAACTCCGGCATCCAGTACCGGTCCCGGCACGTCACCACGGGCAACCCGCCCAACGCATGGGTGGTGCAGGGCTATCAACACGAGATCCGCAACTCGGCGAAACCCCCCAACGTGGCTGGCTTCATCTACGACGAGGGAGGCAGGCGGGGCAGGATCTGCCTGGTCGGCGAGCAGGCGGAATGGACCGCCGCCGGCAAACGGGTGACCGGCCAGCTCATCGACGCCGCCGGCTTCGAGAAGCTCTTCCGGGTGAACGACTGGAACGATGTGCGGATCGTGGCCGAAGGCACGCGACTGCGGCACATCCTCAACGGCACGGCGATCCTGGAGTTTACCGACGACCCCGCGGTCGCCCTGCGGTCGGGCGTGCTGGCACTGCAGCTGCACGGCGGGCAGCCGATGTGGGCGGAATACCGCGGCATCCGAGTCCGCCCGCGGCCCGCGGCGGAGTGACCGCCGGTCCGCCGCGGCACCCCGCGGTGCTCGGCCATCGGTCATAATCCCGCCCGTCCGTCGATCGCGGGCGGCTGCTTTCCTGTCCGGAGAACACGACCATGGGCCTGATGAAGGAGTTTCGCGAGTTCGCGATGAGGGGCAACGTCATCGATCTTGCCGTCGGCGTCGTCATCGGGGCGGCCTTCGGCAAGATCATCAGCTCGCTTGTGGCGAACATCATCATGCCGCCGCTCAACCTGCTGACGAGCAAGTACGGCGTGAACTTCAATGATCTCGCGCTGAAGATCCGGACGGAGGCCCCCAAGCTCAACGCCGACGGCATGATGGCGATGGTCGACGGGAAGCCGGAGATGGTGTTCCAGAACTATCCGATCCTCAACTACGGCCCGTTCCTCCAGTCGGTGATCGACTTTCTGCTGGTGGCGATGGCGCTGTTC
>VGYP01000380.1 GCA_016872955.1 Planctomycetota bacterium | reverse complement strand
TTGAGGAAGAAGTAGACGGCCGACAACAACAGCACCATCGGGCTGCGCAGCACGTCGCCGATCACCTGCCAGGAGCCCTCGGGCTCGTCGGCGAGCGCGTCGCCCGCCTCGACCACGGCGGCCGGCTCGCCGTGGAACTCCTCGATCGGCGGCAGGCCCACGTCCTCCGGCCGGTCGCGTTGCCAGAGCAGGAACACGAGCCAGACACCGACGAGCGCCGCGGCCGGCACCCAGAACGCGAACCGCCAGCCCCCCTGCGCCGCCGCCCAGCCGGCCAGCCGGGTCGCCAGGAATCCCCCCAGCGCGTAGTTGGTGCACCAGATGCCCATCACCCAGCCGCGCTCCCGCTGCGAGAAGAACTCACCCACGTTCTTGGCCAGCGGTCCCCAGCCGGTCGCCTGGCAGAGACCCTGCAGGGCGAGCAACAGGCCCATCGCGGCCACGCCCGGCGCGAAGCCGCACAGCGCCGCCACGAGCGCCGACGCCAGCAGGCCGATCAGGATCACCGCCCGGGTGCCGAAGCGGTCCCCGCAGATGCCCCAGGCGAACTGCCCGACGGCGTAGGCCGTGAGGTAGCCGCCGTCGACCCAGGCCATGTCGGAGAGCGACCAGCCGTCGGCGCCCTGCGAGAGCGGCACCTTGGCGACGGAGAACGACTTGCGGGTGAGGTAGAACCCGGCGTAAGCCAGCCAGGTGGCGCAGAACACCCGCAACCGGTAGCGGCGGTACCGCGCCGCCAGCCCGGGCTCGGCGCAAGGTGCATCCATGCGTGGAGACGGTATCGGCGGCTGCGGGGCCGGTCAACGAACCCCCGTCTGTCGCGGCCGCCAGTGTGGGCCTGCCGGGACGGGACTACAATCCTCTCGACGCCTCCCCATCCGCCCGCCACTGCGCAGGACGCCACGATGACGATCGCCCAGCCGTCGGTCGCCGTGAGCCCGTTCGTGAGCCGCAGCTGGAGCGTTTTTCCCGCCGGCTCCAACGGTGAGTTCGGGCTCCCGGAGGATCTCTCCACCGTTCTCGTGGAGGGCTCCGGCTGCACCGTGCGCGACGCGGCCGACCGCGAATATCTCGACTTCACGATGGGTTGGGGCTCGATCCTGCTCGGCCACGGCCATCCCGGCGTGACCGCGGCAGCGGTGAAGCAGATCCCGCTGGGCACCAACTTCGCCCACGTCAACGCCCGGTCGCTCGAGCTGGCGGAGCGGATCGTGGCCCTGAGCCCGGCCTGCGACCGGGTGCGGATGTGCGCGTCGGGCACCGAGGCGACGATGCACTGCATCCGGCTGGCGCGGGCGGCCCGGCGGCGGGCCGGGATCCTCAAGTTCGAGGGCGCCTACCACGGCTCGCACGACGTCGGCACCACGAGTCTGTTCGCCACACGGCTGCACTCCTGGCCGCAGCCGGAGCCGCTGGGATCAAGCATGACGCCGCGCGAGGCGGCCGACATGCTCGTGGCCCCGTTCAATGACGCGGCCGTCGCCTGCCGGCTGATCGCCGAGCACGCCGACGAGCTGGCCGCGGTGATCATGGAGCCGCTGCACCGCTGCCTGCCGCCGGAGCCGGGCTTCCTCGAGGCGGTGCGGGAGGCCTGCACCGCGCACGGCGTGCTGCTGATCTTCGACGAGGTCGTGACCGGGTTCCGGCTGGCCCGCGGCGGCGCCCAGGAGCGCTGGGGCGTGGTGCCCGACCTCGTCGCCTACGGCAAGGCGATCGGCGGCGGGTTTCCGCTGGGGATCTACGGCGGCCGCGCCGACGTGCTCGACCTCGTCCGCGAGGAGCGCATGGGACGCGACGACTACGTCTGGACGGCGTCCACGGTGGGGGGCAATCCGGTGAGCTGCGCGGCGGGCCTGGCGGTGCTCGACGCGCTGGCAGCGCCGGGCGTGTACGAGAGGCTCGACGCCCTGGGGCACGACCTGCGCGAGGGGATGCGCCGGGCGATCGCCGCGGCGGGCGTGGCGGCCACGGTGATCGGCGTTGGACCGCTGGCGCAGATCGTGTTTCGGGCCGGGCCGGTGCGGTCCTCGCGGGATATCTGGCAGGGAGCGCCGGGACTGGGCCGGCGGATGATGCTCGCCCTCTTCAAGCGCGGCGTGTTCCTGAACCCGATGGGCACAAAGCTCTATCTCTCGCTGGCCCACGACGCCGCCGCCTGTTCCGGATTCTTGGAGCGCTTCGCGGCCGCGCTCGACGAGGTCATGAGCGGCGGGCCCGCGATCGCGTGAGCGGAGGGCCCACGCGAGCCGCCGGGTTCGCCTCCCGGTCCGGCGCCGCTATCCTGCCGCCGGTCGTCATCGGCCGACCCTGCCTCCCCCGCCTCACGGAACCCCGCCGTGCCGCTCAAGCTCGTCGTCTGCGACCTCGCCGGCACCACCGTCGAGTTCGGGTCGCGGGCGCGGCCAAGCAAGACCACATTGCAGCGCTGACCGCGCTGTCCTGCGTGGCCGCCGCCGAGCGCGACCGCCACGGCCGGGCGTTCGCCGAGCGCGACCTCGACGCGCTGCGCGGCGAGTTCATCCCGCTACAGCTCGAGGTGCTTCCCGACTTCAGCAAGCTGATCCCCGGCACGGTGAAGGCGGTCGCGGCGCTGCGAGCGGTCGGCCTCGTGGTCGCGGCCACGACCAGCTACGACACCGCGATGACGCGAATCGTCACCGAGGCCGCCGCCCGGCAGGGGTTCGTACCCGATGCGGTCGTGCATGCCAGCGACGTCGCGGCGGGCCGGCCCGCGTTCTGGAGGCCGACCCCGCGGCGCGGCTGGTGCGGGCGTGGCAGGCGATCACGGCCGCGGGGGCCGACGCCGTGATCGATGGCATCGGCGACCTTCCGGCCCTGCTACCCACGCTCGGCCGGCCCGCGGGCTGACACGGTCCGCGAACGGTCCGCGGGTGTCCTCGTCGCCCGTCGTTACGCGGGCCGTGGAACTGGCTTTGGCTGGGCGTCGGGCGGGAGCCTTTTCAGCTGGTATGGCAGCGA
>VGYP01000379.1 GCA_016872955.1 Planctomycetota bacterium | reverse complement strand
CGTTCCCACCGTTGCCGTTGCCGCCGTTGCCGCCGGAACTGTCCTTCACTCCGGGGCCGAAGACGGTGCCGTACGCCGCGTGGGCATCGGCCGCGCGGCCAGCGATCTCCTTGCCGAGCGCGCCCCAGGTATAGGTAGCGATGACGCCAGTCGTGGGGATGCCGTTGTCGGCCTGGAACTGGCGCACCGCCTTGGCCGTGAGCGGGCCGAAATAGCCCGTCGCCGGCTTGACGCCCAGGGCACGCTGGATGACCGCGACGGACTCCCCGCTGTCGGTCTCCTCCAGCACGGGGGGCTTGGCGTTGGTATTGCGCGCCTGCGACGAAGCCTCCGACGCCGACTCCTCCTCGGGCTGGGCCTGCGGGGTCTCCTGGATGGGTGCGGGCTCACCGTCGACGAATCCATCCGCTGACCCGGCTGCGTCGAGGGCAGCCTGGACGGTCTCCTCGCCGAGAGCCGACCAGGTGAACGTCGCAATCTGGCCGGTCGCGGGCAGGCCGATTGCCTGCTGATACTCCGCAACAGCAGCCTTCGTCTTGGGACCGAAGTAGCCCGTGGGCTCCACGTCGAGCGCGCGCTGAGCGATCTCGATGACCGAGCCGAAGTCCCCCTCGGAGGCGACCGGGAGCTCCTCGGCCGGCAGCCCGGCGGGCTCATCGGCCGCGGCCGAGCGCGCAGCCGGCGCCGCCGGCTCGACATCGCTGGACGATTCCTGCTTCTGGGCGGGTGCCGGGGTGGCCTCTGCGGCCACGGCCTCGGGCTCTGCGGCCGGGGGCTCCGCGGTCACCGCGGGCGGCTCGCCGCTGCCGGTGGCCAGGGCGGCACGGAGCTTGTCCTCCACGACGGCCTCGGAGGCAACCGGCGCGGGAGCGGGAGCCTGGGTGGAGACCGGCGCGGCCACCGGCGCCACCTCGGCGGCCGGTCGGCTGAGTACGACGACCCCGCCAACAGCGGCTAGGGCGAGCACCGTCACGGTCGCCGACAGCCGGCGCAGCCGGCTGCGACGCGCGTGCTCCCGCCGCTCAGCTCGGGCCGCGCGACGGTCATCGAGGTCTGACTGGTCAGGCAGATCGCTCCACATAGACATGGGAACATAACAGGAAGGTCACGGACTCGTCACATCCGTCCCACCCGCCTCGCGCCTCCTTGACTCCGGCGTGTCGGACACCCTCCCTCTAGGGCCGGCGCTGACCCCCGGCGTGTCGGAGTGACGCAGGTCACAGCGGCCGACGTCCGCATTCCGGCATCTGACCGGTCACGCCTTCCCCGCCGAGTGGTCAATCCCCACCCCGGTGATTCGATATCCCCATGACCAGGTGGACGAAGGCACTCCTCGGGGCAGCGGCCCTGGGCACGGCAGCGGCACTCCTCGCCCCGACGGGAGCGGGGGCCCAGCCGTCGCCCCGCGGCGACGTCACGCCGCCAGCGACGAGCAGCTCCACCCTGCCGAGCGGAGCGACCACACGACTGAACGCCGCGCTCCTCGGCGCCTGGGCGGACCTGCCCGGCGGAGCGATGGCGACGGTCATCGTGCCCGGCCGCGGGCGCTGGGTCGGCACCGTGGGCTACGCCAATGACGAGCGCAAGCGAGCGATGACACCAGACCGCCAGTCGCCCATTGGCTCGGTGACCAAGACCTTCACCGGCATGCTCGTCCTGCAGGAGGTCGCCGCGGGTCGGATTGATCTCGACGACCGCCTCGACCGCTGGTATCCCGCGATCCCTAAGGCCGATGAGATCACCATCGCCATGCTCCTCAACATGAGCAGCGGCATCAGCGATTACCTCAACACCAACATCCCGGGCTTCGCCGAGGAACTCATGAAGGATCCGAAGCAGCGCTACCGCCCCGATGACCTGATCGAGATGGGTGCCGCACTGCCCCGTGAGTTCGATGTGCCCGGCACGGGCCTGGCCTACTCCAACACCAACACCGTCATCCTGGCCCGCATCCTCGAGAAGGAAACAGGCAAGGAGTACGCCGCGCTGCTGAAATCTCGGCTGTTCGAACCGCTGGGGATGTCGCGCAGCTTCCTGGACGTTTCTGGCGACCTGCAGTCACCACATGCACAGACCTATTCGGACGTCTTCTCCATCGACCCGAGCCTGCCGCCGCTCGGGCGCACCACCAACTGGAGCCAGTCCTATGTCTGGGCAGCCGGTGGTATGGCGTCCACCATCAACGACCTCGGCCGCTGGGGTCGCGCCCTCGGCACTGGCCGCGGCGCCATCCCTGCGTCGCTGGCAGCCGAGCGACTGGACAACTGCGCACCGTCGGCCGCCGGCAGCTCCACCGATTACTGCCTCGGCCTCGTCGTCAATCGCGATGTCGCGACGGGCGAGCCCGTCACGCTCTGGCACAACGGCCGGGTCTTCGGCGCGGTCGCCTACGTCGGCTACTACCCCGCGACCGGCGCGGTCGTCGCGGTCATGGCCAACTGCGACATGGAGGGCCCCGACGGGCAGCACGTCTCCATGCGCGCCAAGGAGGCGATCGAGGCAGCCGTGCCCGGGCTACTCGGGCTTTGACGGCCCGACGAACAGCCCTTCGAGCAGTCGGTCCTCACTGATCTCGGCCGTGAGCGCCAGAGACTCGGTGCTGCCGGTCCCATGGGTGTGCAGCTCAGGGATTGTCGCCCATCAGGCCGATTCACCCCAGACGATCAACCAGCCGCCCAAACTCCCGCCGTCTTGACGAGCGACATGGTCGGAAGTCGGCCCCACCAGCCCTCGAAATCGACCATGTCGCTCGTCAAGACGGACCGAGGGCGCGACCAGGTCGCGCTCGGGATGGCCTAGGGATACTCGAGTGGGCAGGCCACCGAGCGCGCCGGCACAGTGCCGTAGAGCAGGTACGGCGTCACCGCTGCATTGACGCATCGCGATGGGCCGCCGTAGGTCACGTGCTGCGTGCCCGCGTAGGTCACCATCGATGAGCCGGTGAACAAGTTGGCGGTGGCCCGCGCTCCGAGCCAGGGCGTCCGGTTATCACCGACCG
>VGYP01000378.1 GCA_016872955.1 Planctomycetota bacterium | reverse complement strand
CGCCGGCCAGGCCTACGCGCCCGCAAGTCTTGCGATCCAAGTGCCGCTGTCTGCCAATCTGCAGTGAATCAACAACCCGACGGCCTTTTGGACCGGACTGCCCGGGCAGGGCTTCAACTTCACGGGAACTGCCTACAACGCCCTGGGCATGCCCGTGGGCGCCGAACTCTGGCTGCTTTCGCCGAACGGCGCCGACGCCGATCTTTACGGTACGCCGTTCCTGGGCTAGGCCACCGAGGAAGGGTTCGCCGGCGAGACCTTTGGAAACGTCACGTTCACGCCCACGTCATTCAGCGGCCCAGCGGGCGGCACGGTGGCTGTCGACGACGGCAGCACGCAACTCTGGATCCTGCAGGCCGGTGACACGGCCTTCCCGGGTGACTCGTTCTCCAATCCCGCTGGGGACGAGGCCCACCGCACCTTCTTCTTCACGTGGCCCGGCGGTTATCAGGCGGGCTTCCAGGCGGCCGGCATCAACGAGGTGACCCAGGTCAGTGGCCAGGCCGTTTCCATCTTTCAGATCGTGCCGGAACCGTCCGGCATGGGGTTGGTGGTGGCGATTGCCGCGGCCGGCCGGATTGGTCGTTGTCTCTCCCTGGGCCGGCGGTTCCGGGCAAGAACCGCCTGAAACGGCGGGCCTGCTCCAACCTGCGGGATATCCGGAAGGTGCCGGTTAGTGGCCGGGGAGGGCTGCGGTTTTCTGGGCGAGTCCTAGCCCTGTCGACCCGCCAGCAAGGAGCCGCCATGATCGCGATTGCCAAGGCCCGTAAGCCCGCGACGCAGAAGCGTAACGTTGCGTCCGCCGCCACTGCGGCCGACCGTGCACGGCGGCTGGCGGAGGTCCGCATTCGACGCGATGCCCTGTTCGCTCGCGGCATCGAGTTCATCCCCTGCGCTGAGTTCCGGCGGGCCAATGCCGAGCGGTTGGCAACCCAGCCGCCCGCCGAGGCCGCCGTGCCGCTCGCGCGAACCGACGCCGTGCCGCCCTCCGGCACCGCGGCCACCCCGTACATTGCCAGCCTCTATCAGACGCGGCTGTTGGCCAAAGAAGAGGAGCAGTTCTATTTCCGCCGGATGAACTGGCTCAAGTTCCGTGCCGCCGCGGTTCGCCGCCGGCTCGACCGTAAGCGGGCGTCAATGCGGCAGATTGAGGAGGTCGAAGGACTACTCGCGGAGGCTGAGACGGTCAAGGCGATCCTGATCACCGCAAACCTGAGGCTCGTCGTCTCGATCGCCAAGAAGTTCGTCGATGCGACCTGGTCGTTCGACGAGTTGGTCAGCGAGGGCAACGTCGCCCTCATGCGGGCGGTGGAAAAGTTCAACTTCGCGCTCGGGAACCGCTTCAGCACCTACGCCACCTACGCGATCCAGCGTCACTTCTTTCGGCTCTCGCATCGCGGCCGGCAGTTCCGCAAGCGATTCACGGCCGATGACGAGTCGCTCAAGGGCCGACCGGCTCCCGAGGAGAACAAGGGGTATTGCTCCGCCGAGCAGATCGCAATGCTCAGGGATTTGTTTGCCGGCTTCCTTGCCGAGCTCGAGCCGCGGGAGCGACGCATCGTGGTAGCCCGGTTCGGGTTCGACGGCAAGGCGCCGCGGACGTTCCGCGAACTGGGCAGCCAGATGGGCGTCTGCAAGGAGCGAATCCGGCAGATCCAGGGGCGGGCGATGGACAAGTTGCGGTCCCTGGCCGCCGAGGCGAAGCTCGAGCACACCGTCGGCAACTGGCTGTAGGCAAACGGTTGGCGGTGGACCTCACCCCCCTGTCGCGGGGCCGAGCGGCGTCGGCTCTGGGTAGACGAGGACGAACTCTCCATGACCCGCCGCGTCCTGATCATCGGCGGCGGCGGAGGGATCGGCTCGGCCCTTGCTCGGCTCCTCGTCGCGGGCGGCGGCCGGGTGTTTCTCGCGGGCCGCAACGCGGACCGTGTGAACGCGATCGCCGCGGAGCTCGACGCCACCTCGGCCGTGGTCGACGCGTCCGATCCCGACGCGGTCGACGCCTGTGCCGACCAGGCGGCGGAGGCCCTCGGCGGGCTCTCCGGCATCGCCTGCTGCGCGGGCTCACTTCTGCTCAAGCCGGCCCATCTCACCTCGGCCGCCGAATGGCAAAGCGTGATCGCGGCCAACCTCACCAGCGGCTTCGGCTGCGTGCGGGCGGCCGGCAGGCTGCTCAAGGCCGACGGCGGCTCGGTCGTGCTCGTGTCGAGTGCCGCCGCTCGCATCGGTCTGGCCAATCACGAGGCCATCGCCGCCGCCAAGGCCGGTCTGATCGGCCTGATGGTGTCGGCGGCCGCGACGTACGCGCGGCAGCGCATCCGGTTCAATGCGGTCGCCCCCGGCCTCGTGCGGACGCCATTGACGCGGGGGCTCGTCTCCAGCGAGGTGGCCGAGAAGGCCTCGGTCGGCATGCATCCACTCGGTCGACTCGGCGAGCCGGATGACGTAGCCCGGGCGATCGCGTTTCTGCTCGATCCCGCCCAAGACTGGATCACCGGTCAGGTGCTCGGGGTGGACGGCGGCCTGGCCACGATCAAGGTCCGGCAGGCGTGAGTCGAGCCGACGCGGGCCGTTGCTGCGGGCGACGCCGGCATCCGCTACAATCGGTTCAATGCCGCCGCCTCGGTTGACCCCTGACGCTGCCCGGATGGGTGGCTATCTGATCGTTACCTGGCTGGCGACCGGCGGGTGGCTGTGGGCCGCCGAGCCGACGGCACCGACACACGAGATCCGGGACGTCGTGGGCTGGAAGCTGCACGTCAGCCGCCGGCTGCTCGCAGAACAGCCCGAGGAGACGGCGCGGGCGGTCCAGCTGCTCGAGCGACAGCTCGCCGAGATCGTCCGGGTCGTGCCGGCCGCCGCGGTCGAACGGCTGCGGGCGACCCCGCTCTGGTTCTCACCCGAATATTCGGGCGTGCCGCCTCGGGCGGAATTTCATCCCGATGCGGGCTGGCTCCAGAACAACGGTCGCGACCCGGCACTGGCCAGGGCCGTCGAGTTCACCAA
>VGYP01000377.1 GCA_016872955.1 Planctomycetota bacterium | reverse complement strand
CGGCTGCGGCGTCGCCGCCCACGAATACGAAGCCAGGCCGTAGAGCGTGTCATCGCACTCCATGTGCCCGACGCTGTTCGCCACGCCGTCGACGCTCCAGCCTCCCCACGGGTCGGTGTCGAACACGATAACGTAGTCGGGCGTCTCGCCGTTCGCCGCGAACTGCTGGCACGCGGTTCGGTACTCGGCGAGCGCGTGCGTCCGCACCGGCTCGATGGTGTGATTGAGATGCGGCCTGCCGTTGTCGTTCAGGCTGGCGTGCCGCGTCTGACCGTCAGTCCACGCCGCCAGCACGTCTTTCGTGCCGTCAGTGCTGTCGTTCTCGTAAATAAAAACCGACGACTCTCGAAACAGATTCGCTGTTCGCTCCACCAGCGGCAGCGTCCGTTCCAGCCACGGCATCGCGTTCCGGCAGATCGCCAACATGGCGACGGTCTTGTGCCGAGCTTCCTCGCGGCCGAGGATCGTCATGCCCACGTAGTCGTCGGCGAACGCCTCATCCACCGGAAGCAGAACGTCAGGGTCGTGCCGAGCGATGTCTTCAAGCGTGATCTGCACGGGCATCGACCCTCGTCTGCGTCCACGTGACCGCCTCTCCGTAGAGGTCGTCGGCCGTCTCGGCAACGTGATGATTCTCGCGATGCCACGCGGCGCTCGGCACATGGACGCCGTTCTTTGCTCCGATGTTCTGGATGCGGCTGACGGTGGGGAACGCCTCGTATCGCCCAGCCCGCAGCACGTGGTTCACGATGATGTCCCACGACACGTCGCCGCTCGCGGCCCATCCAGAGTTCAGCCCGCTCCAACGATCACGCCAGATGCCCCAGCCCCACGGCGTGAACCATCGCCGTAGCCCGCACTCGCTGACTTGCCCGTTGCTGCTCCGCTGATACGCGGAGACGCTCATCACGGCAGGGTTATGTCTGTAGGCATCGCTTGCCCACGCGAACCACCGCAGACAGTCCCGCGTCGGTACGGTGTCGTCCTCGAAGTGAACATGGAACTCCGACCCCATGTGGTCGAAGCCGTACTGGAACGAACTCTGGATCGTCGTGTTGCAGCCCACGTGCCGCGACAGTTGATACGCCGCGAACCCGTAGCCGCGAGCGATGGACGCCTGCTCTTGCGTGCTGTCGCACGGGTCGAGCATCACAGCCACGCGGCAGTCTTCAATCCCGTCGCAGTGTGCGAGGGCTTCGAGCGTGCGAGCCAGATACTCAGGTCGGTTGTACGCCGACACGGTGATGTTCATTTCCGTCGCATCCAGATTGCCGCGCCGTTCCGCACCGTCGAGTCAGCCCAGATCGGATACCATGCCGGGTCAGCGGCAAGTTCTCGATTCGCTCGGTGACACTTGAAGGCCGAGTAAGCGTCGTCGAGCATGATGCACCGGCAGCGATCTTTAACGAGCCGGAAGTCGTCGTATCCGCAGAACTCGTCGCCGTCGATCAGCACAACGTCAAAGGTGTCAGAGGTCGCCTCCAGATATCCCTCGCTCACCGTGACGAGGTGACGCTGCGTCTGCTCCCACCATCCGCGCACCGTGTCACGCGGATACGCAAGTCCGTTGTACGGCGAGTTCCATACGTCGCGGTCGAAGTCTTGCGGCGTGAGCGACGCGAGTGATATGGACGATTGCCAGACCGGCATGACCCATGAATGCTCGATCGTGTTCAAGCACAGGCTGTCGTACTTGCTGCGGTTCGCCTCTAGGCAAACGAGTCGCGGCGTCGACTCGCGGTTGCGAAGTGCCTCGATGAACACCTGCGTCGAGCCGAGGCCGTCGAACGAGCCGATCTCAAGCACCGACGAAAAGCCGCCGGCTTCCATCGTCAGGCGAATGGCCTGCCCGAACATGTCGTCGTGAGTGATCTCGGCTGGCATCGTCGGATCTCCGTCGCGGCTTCGGCTGGCGGGCTTGGGCGGCACCGCCAGCCGAACCGCTGAAGGTCACTCGTACCGGACGACGGCCACCCAGCCACGCCGCAGGGGACACCACGCCGTGCCGATCTCGCGAACACGACGCTGCCCCCAGAAGCACGCTCGCCGACACGCCGCGTCGGGCGAAACAGTCGAGAAGCCGAGCCCCTCGTAGCCGCCGCCGCGCCGCCCGCAGTGAACGAACGTGTTCGTCACGGCAAGATGATCGGCGTGTTCCTGGGCCGACACGACCGTAACGCCCCGGCACCGGCCAGTCACGCAGACGGTGGTGTCGGCAGCAGCGACACCGGACAACACGAGCAGAGCCAAGATCAAACCGCGCATAGATAGATACTCCATAGGGAATACACCAATCCGTTGGTGCCCTCGCACTATGCCAGCCGTGTCAAGCGTCGAGGAAATCTTCGTCGATCATGCCCCGCACTGCATCGACCAGCCGCTCAACTTCCGGCGTCGGGTCGCCGTACTTCACGACAGCACGCAGCCGTCTGTCGATTTCTTGCAGAGCCCCGATGGCACGACGGCCCAGCAACGCCGCGTCGAAGGCATCTTGATCGTCAGGCAGCGTGAAGTTCAAGCTCGCACGCATCATTCGTCACCTCCTATGACAAGTTCGATCCACTCGCAGCGGACGGCGTACCGTGTCAAGAAAACAGAGTGCGAGGCTCGGGCTTCACCGCTGCGATCCTCGCCCGTGCGATCTCGACGTACTCGGCCTCGCGCTCAATGCCGATGAAGTCAAAGCCTTCCAGCACCGCGCCCTTGCCGGTTGACCCGCTACCGCAGAACGGGTCGAGGACGATGCCGTTCGGTGGCGTGACGAGTCGGCAGAGGTAGCGCATGAGGTCGGTCGGCTTGACCGTGGGGTGGTGGTTGCGGGCAGGCCGGTCACCGCCGCCGCTCATTCCTCGCGGGTCACTATTGACGGCGCTGGGGATGCCGCCGTTGAGGATTCGCTTTTCGCGTTCCTCCAGCCCCTCGCACCCCTCGTCCCTGTCGCGCTTGCTTGCCTTCGCACAGTAGAAGAAGCGAGCAGCGGAACCTGAGTCCTTCGTGCCGCCAACAATGCGCTGTTTTTCTGCTTG
>VGYP01000376.1 GCA_016872955.1 Planctomycetota bacterium | reverse complement strand
CCGCGAGGGGGTCGGATCGGCCTGAGCACTTCCGTCGTTGACGTCGGCGACCTAAAATCGCAGGGTTCTTGCCCGCGGTGGCTTCAGGATTGGGTGCATGGCGGAGGACTATTACGACACGCTCGGGGTGCCCCGCACCGCGTCGGCGGAGGACATCCGCAAGGCCTACCGCGAACTGGCCCGCAAGTATCATCCTGACCTGCACCCCGACGACGACTCCGCCAAGGAGAAGTTCAAGAAAGTGCAAAATGCCTTCGACGTCCTCAACGACGCCAGCAAGCGGGAGATGTACGACCGCTACGGCAGTTCCTTCGAGGGCGTTGGCGCGGGCGGGCCGCAGGCTGCGTGGGGCGGAGGGCCGTTCGGCTCGGGGGGATTCTCGGGCGGCGGCGAGATCGACCTAGAGAGCCTGTTTGGCGGCGCCACCGGATTCGAGCAGGTATTCGGCCGTGCCGCCGGTGGCCGTGGGACGGGCCGCGGTCGGCGGCGGGCCTCCCAGGTTCCCGGCCAGGATCTCCAGGCAAGGATCGACATTCCCTTCCGCCTCGCGATCGACGGGGGCAAGACCGACGTGCGGGTGGACCGGAGCGGCAAGCCCGAGACGCTCACGATCACGGTTCCGCAGGGCATTCCGGATCGCGCCCGCATGCGGCTCCGTGGCCAGGGCCTGCCGGGCAGCGGCGGCGGGCCGGCGGGCGATCTGTTGCTCGAAGTGCACGTCGATCCGCATCCCCTGTTTCGCCGCGCTGGCGACACGCTGGAGATCACCCTGCCGATCACGCTCGCCGAGGCGATCGAGGGAGCGAAGGTCGACGTACCCACCCCCTGGGGCACGATTTCACTCCGCATCCCACCCCGTACCTCCGGGGGCCGCAAGCTGCGGGCGGCCGGCATGGGCGTGCGGCATGCCAATGGGTCGAAGGGTGATCTCATCGCCGAGGTGCAGATCTTGCTGGCGGACGGCGGCTCCGCCGCGGCGGTTGCGAACCTGCTGGAGGCGGCCAAGGCGGCCGAGGTCGGCGCCACCGATCCGCGGGCCGGCCTGACGTGGTGACGCCGCCGGCGGACCAACGCTTGACGCGGAGCCGGCGGCTTCTCCGCCCCGCCGAGTTCGCCGCGATCTATGCGGGCCGGCGTTCCGCCGCAGCCGGTCCGCTCGTGCTCTACGCCGCGCCGCGGCAGGACAGCTCGGGTGATGCTCGGCTGGGCCTGTCGGTGTCGCAACGCATCGGCAACGCAGTGGTACGCAATCGTTGGAAGCGGGTCTTGAGGGAGGCATTCCGGGCCGTCAGGCCCGCACTCCCCGGCGGCACCGACTATGTGATCGTGGTGCGGTCAGGCGATGTGCCGGGGGGCATGGCCGGCGGCCGCATGATGGAGGACACGCTCCTGAAACTGGCGCACCGGGTCACGAGCCGGCCGGGGTTCGCACCGGCATCGCAGCGTGGCGAGAGGGGAGTATGAGCCGGCTCGTGGTGGCTATCGGCCGGGCTTGTGACCGCGCTTTCGCGGCGGCACTCATCGGCCTGGTGGTGCTGTATAAGGCAACGCTCAGTCCGTTGCTCGGCCGGCATTGCCGGTTCACGCCCTCATGCAGCAGTTATTTTCGCCAAGCCGTCGAGAAATACGGCGGCTGCCGGGGGTCGCTCAAGGGGTTGGCCCGCATCGCCCGCTGCCACCCGTGGAGCGGTGGCGGTCACGACCCGCCCTGACCCGCGACCGGCCGCGCGGACGGGCCGCGGGCGTCAGCCCGGCTTGGGAACCAGGTCGAGCAGCCGGCCGGGCGACCCCATGATGTTGTAGCCGGCATCGACATGCAGTGTCTCACCCGTGATGCCGAGCGAGTCGCGGGACAAGAGCCAGGCCCCCGCCTTGCCCACGTCCTCGTGCGTGACATTGCGGCCCAGCGGCGACATGTGCTGGTAGAGGCCGAGCATGTCGTCGACGCCGGCTCCGCGGCCCGCCAGCGTCCGCAACGGGCCGGCACTGACGGAGTTGACCCGGACGCCAGCCGGGCCGAGGTCGAAGGCCATGTATTTGACGCAGGCGTCGAGCGTGGCCTTGCAGACACCCATGATGTTGTAGCCCGGTACGACCTTCTCGCCGCCGAAGTAGGTGAGCGTGAGGATCGAGGCGTCTTTGGCGAGCATGCCGCGGACGAGCCGGCCCACGGCCAGCAGGCTGTAGGCACTCGTCTCCATCGCGATGCGAAACCCCTCGCGACTACAGTTGGTGGTCTCGCCCTTGAGGTCTGCCAAGGGGGCAAAGGCGATCGAGTGGACGACGAAGTCGAGACCGCCGAACTCTTGACGCGCGCGGTCGACGACAGCCGTGATCTGGGCATCGTCGGACACGTCCATCGGCATCAGGAACTTTGCATTGGGTTCCGGGTCGGTGAGTTGGGCGACGCGGCGACGGTTGCGTTGACGCTCGTCGTCGGCCCGATCGGGCAGGTGCGAAAAGCCGATCTCCCCCCCTTCGGCCAGCACCTCTTTCGCGATCGCCCAGGCGATCGAGTGGTCGTTGGCCACGCCGAGCACGAGCCCCTTCATGCCGTCGAACCTGCCCATCGATTGCTTCCTCCGCGGGGTCGTGGTCGTCCAGCCGATGTCGCCGGACGAAGCGACCGGCCGACAAGAATCGGCGAAATGTAGCGGCTGGCAGGAAATCCCTCAACGTGCCGAGGGATGGGGCACGATCCTCGTCGCGTGGCGGGTCGGGCCGCGCCGCGGCAGCGGGGAGGCTTGTCCGGCGCGAGCCGCGCGGGTAGAAACTTGCTCACGATGCCCCGTTAGCTCAATTGGTCAGAGCATCTGACTCTTAATCAGAGGGTTCTAGGTTCGAGTCCTAGACGGGGCACTGATTCTTTTTCGCGGTCCGTCGCACCGGATCGCCGACGCTCGTTTTCGGCCGCGGAAATCGGCTTCGGCCGCGGGCGACGGTTGGCCGTCGCAGGCTCCTGCTGGGCCCACCACGGTGAGCCCGCATTTCCCGTTGACCCCCGCGCGATCGTCACCATCGTCTGCATCGCGG
>VGYP01000375.1 GCA_016872955.1 Planctomycetota bacterium | reverse complement strand
CCAGGGCCTCGCCAAGGCCAAGGCGATCCTCAAGGCACCCGTGCTGGCCCACCCCCTGGCCGTCGAACCGTTAGCGCACGGGGATCGCATCAAGACCTTCGCCGAGATCGCCGCCCAGGACGTGCACATGGCGATGCCGCCGGTGGCGATCGATCGGACGATCGAGGATGGGAGCGTCGTCGAGATCGGCGGCCGCCGGCTCGAGGTCTGGCACACGCCGGGCCACACCGACAGCCAGCTTGCCTTCCGGATGGGGAACCTGCTGTTCTCGGGTGACAACATCTATCGCGACGGGTCGGTCGGGGCGATCGACGCCCATCACGGCAGCGACATCCCGGCCTTCATCACCTCGCTGGAGCGGATCGCGGCCAGCGACGTCGCCTGGCTGTTGCCGAGTCACGGCCCGATCTTCCCGAAGGACGACGCCCTGCTCGCCCGCACGATGGACCGACTGCGGGGCTACCTCACGCTCGCCGATTTCGGCACCTGCGCCCCCCGCTGGCCGCTGATCGAGGAGTGGGACCGGGAACTGGCCGAAGGCCGGCTGCCGACAGCGGGCTGACGCTGCCGCCTGAGTGCCGACCGTGACGGTTTTTCCGTCAAGACCGGTCGTGCGGGCTGCCGATAATCCCCTGGAACCGATTTCTCCGGGGGGATTCTCGATGACACGGCATGTCTGCGCCGCGGCGGCGGCCTTCGCCCTGGCCCTCGTCGTCTGGCAGGGTGACGCCCGGGCCCAGGCGCCCTGGGCGGGCCAACAGGCCTATGGGTACCAGTGGGGCTACTCCTACGGCACCCACGACTGGAACCGTCTCTACCACTATCCGTACGTCTGGTATCCGCAGAACTTCTACGCCGACGGCTACATGCAGTCGGCCAACGACCTCTATTACCGCTATCCCCAGGAGATGCGGATTCCGGTCTACAACCGCGACTGGCAGAACTACTATCCGAAGGATCGCCGCTACCACCAGGGCCATCACTTCCAGCTCGATGTGTTCTAGTTTCGCGCGTGCCGGGCCATCCATGGCCCCGGCACGCTTGGCCAGGCGGAGGTCACGCCAAGGGTGACCTCGCCTCGCGGACGCCGCCCTCCTGGCAGCTGTCGTCTCGCATCAGGTGGACGTGGTCCACGCGTGCTGTGCCGTCAGGCACGGCTTTCGGTTTTTCCCCGGATCCATTTGGTCTGCAAGGGTTTTGCCCGTGCCGGCCGAGGCGGTGACGGCAACCGCAGCCAGGATGGCGGAGCACCGCCAGCATGGAGCGAGCGAAGGCCCGGAGGCCGTAGCGCGTGTCCGCCGAGACAGCACCGGCGAAACCCGAGCCCACGCGCGGCAGACCCTCACATGGCCCCCGCCAGCCCTTCGTCGATCGTGGCCAGGAAGGCCTCGGTGTTGAGGGAGGGCTGGTCGGGACCGATCAGGACGGCCAGATCCCTGGTCATCCTGCCGGCTTCGACCGTCTCGATACAGACCCGTTCGAGCGTCTCGGCGAAGCGGGTCACCTGTGGCGTGCCGTCGAGTTTGCCGCGGTGCATCAGTCCACGGGTCCAGGCGAAGATCGAGGCGATCGGGTTGGTGCTGGTCGCCTTGCCCTGCTGGTGCTGGCGGTAGTGGCGGGTCACGGTGCCGTGGGCCGCCTCGGCCTCCACGGTCTTGCCGTCGGGCGTCATCAGTACGCTCGTCATCAGCCCCAGCGAGCCAAAGCCCTGGGCCACGATGTCGCTCTGCACGTCCCCGTCGTAGTTCTTGCAGGCCCAGACGTAGCCCCCTTCCCACTTCAGGGCACTGGCCACCATGTCGTCGATCAGCCGGTGCTCGTAGCCGAGACCGCGGGCCACGAAGTCGGCCTTGAACTCGGCGTCGTAGATCTCCTGGAAGATGTCCTTGAAGCGGCCATCGTAGACCTTGAGGATCGTGTTCTTGGTCGACAGGTAGACGGGATAGCCGCGGGCCAGCCCGTACCGGAAGCTCGCCCGGGCGAAGTCGCGGATCGAGTCGTCGAGGTTGTACATCGCCATCGCGACGCCAGCCGACGGGAATTCGTAGACGTGCATCTCGAGCGGTGCCGAGCCGTCGGCCGGCGTGAAGGTGAGCGTCAGCGCCCCCTGGCCCGGAATGCGCACGTCGGTGGCCCGATACTGGTCGCCGAACGCATGCCGGCCGACCACGATCGGCTTGGTCCATCCCGGCACGAGCCGCGGGATATTGGAGATGATGATCGGTTCCCGGAAGATCACGCCGCCGAGGATGTTGCGGATCGTGCCGTTGGGGCTCTTCCACATCTTCTTGAGGCCGAACTCCGCCACCCGTGCCTCGTCGGGCGTGATGGTGGCGCACTTCACCCCCACGCCGCAGGCCTTGATCGCCTCGGCGGCCGCCGCGGTGACGCGATCCTCCGTGGCATCGCGGTTCTGGATGGAGAGGTCGAAATACTGGAGCCGGACGTCCAGGTAGGGAAGAATCAACCGTTCCTTGATGAACGTCCAGATGATCCGCGTCATCTCGTCACCGTCGAGCTCGACGACGGGGCCCTTGACCGCGATTTTGCCTACCATGCTGGCTGCCTTCTCCGTGCCGACGGGACCTGCTCTGCGCTGCGACATCCCGCCGTCGCTTTTGTACCAGCCGCCGGGCGACGATCACACCGGCCCGCCGGCCACCACCGCCACGAGCGTCTCGACGGCGGCTGCCACCTGTGCCAGCTCGATCCATTCGTCGGCGGTGTGCGCCTGCGCGATCGAGCCGGGACCGAACACCACGCTCGGCACGCCCGCCGCGGCGTAGACGCCGGCGTTGGTGCCGTAGCGGGCCGCCGTCCGCCGCCCCGCGTTGGCGGAGGCCGCAGCCCGGGCCAGCGCCGTCACCCAGGGTGCCGCGGCAGGGTCGGCGGACCCGTCGGCCAGGCCGAACGACTCGTTGAACGGCTCGTCGTGCTCGATGCGCACCCCCGGGCAGGCTGCCGCGACGCGGTCGATGACCTCGCTCCGGGCCGCCGCGGCGGTCTCCTCGGGCAGCAGTCGCCGCTCCAACTCCAGGAT
>VGYP01000374.1 GCA_016872955.1 Planctomycetota bacterium | reverse complement strand
ACAACTCTTGACAATAGCTCCGGAGGCGACATGCTCGAGCCCTACATACACGCCGTCCTTGCCATCGCACGGATCGACGTGAACACCAACACAGTCGCAAAGGTCTGCTAAGCACACCGTTCCGTCACTCATCGCGCCAACTCCCGCAGTTTCGCGAGCAAGGGCACGAGGTCTCGCGATGCCTCGGCTTCTGCGGCCAGCGCGGTCTCAAACTGATCAAGCACTACGGCAAGGGCATCCCCTTCTTCCGGCGCCGCTGTACTCACCCAGCGACTTGGACTCAGGTTGTAGTCAGCTTCTTTGGCTTGCTCGTTCGTGATGATCGTGAGTTCGCCGACTACAGGCTCGCCCTTCGCATAGATTCCGGCAAGAAGCCGAATGTCCTTTTCTGGCAGGTAGTTCTTCGGCTTGCCTTTGATGAACCGGCGGCTAGCGTTCAGCAGCGCAATGCGCCCTTTGCGGGAGGTGGCCTTGCGCCTTGCGATAATCACGATCACACCGGCCGCGTTCGTGTTGTAGAAGAGATTTTCGGGCAAGAGGATGACGCCGTCGATAAGGTCATTGTCCACAAACCATTTGCGGATGTTCCGCTCTTTGTCTTCATTCTGCGATCCAGAGCCTCGCGTCACGGCGCCGGTGTCGAGCACAACGGCTGCACGACCGTCGTCATCGAGGCAGGCGAGCGTGTGCTGGAGCCAAGCCCAGTCACCCTTGCCGCTGGTGATCCCGCCCGCAGGCTGAAATCGGTCGAACGGATCGTTGCCGAACAACTCGGGCGAAAACGGCTGGTTCCACATCGGATTGGCCACGACGATGTCGTGACCGCGAATCCGGCTGGCCGCATCCAGAAACTTCGGGTTGATCATGGTGTCGCCCCGGGCGAGGTCGACGTCCATGTCGTGGATGATCGCGTTCATCCGGGCCACGGCGAAGCTCTCGGCCCCGAGCTCCTGCCCCGACAGCTTGAGCGGCACCTTGCTAGTGGGGTCCAGCTCCCGGGCGACGAGCTGGAGCTTGATCAGCAGGCCGGCTGAACCGCACGCATAGTCGTGGCATGTCTCGCCCGGCCGCGGCCGTAGGATATGGGCCATGAGGAAGCCCACCTCCGTCGGCGTGAAAAACTCGCCGGCGCTCTGCCCTGCTCCTTCGGCGAACTTGCGGAGCAGGAACTCGTACGCCCGGCCGAGGAAATCAGGCTGCACATCCGCGAGGCCGAGACGATAACGGGGGTCGGAGAACGTCTCGACGACTCCTCGCAGTTTCGCCGGGTTGATGTCCGGCTCACCGTTCCGTTCAGCCGCGAAATCAACAATGTCGATCACGCCGGAGAGCGACGGGTTGTGCTTGACGACGGCCCGCACTGCCTTCGTGAGGTGCTCACCAAACCCGCGCGGGGCAGTCGATCGACCACGCTCATCGACAGGCCATTCATATTGCTCGCGGCCACTGATCACCGCCCATCGGGCCTCGGGCGGCAGGTAGAAGCGGAGGAGCGAATGGTCCGACTCCGCGATCTCGAGCGCGGTGGTGCGATCGCCGTATTCATCGGCGAGGCGGGCCACCTCGTCGTCGAACACGTCCGAGAGCCGCTTGAGGAACAGGAGCGGCAGCAGATAGTCCTTGAACTTCGCCGCATCCTTCTCGCCACGGATCGAGCAGGCGGCATCCCACAGCATTTGCTCCATCGGCTTCGTCGTCGGCACGGCCGCCGACGCACGCTTCCGCCGTGGTCGCGCCGCCGTCGGCACCGCAGCCTCTGGCTCATCACCGACGCCCGCCTCGGAGGCGAGTGCCTCGATCGCGGCCAACGCCGCCTTCTGCGGCTTCGTGGTGCCGCCCTCCCACCGATTCACCGTGGCGAACGAGACGCCGAGCCGCTCGGCGAGCTGTTCTTGGGTCAGGGACAGATTCGTGCGGATCGCTCGCAGGACGACGGGGACGTTGAATGAAGATGTCATGTCTGCTATGTTTGCGATATGACACGCGAAGTCAAGGGGGTTGTCCGGATCGGCACGCACCGGCACGGAACGATGTTCGCCGCCGGATTCCTGTCCGACGATCGCTCGAGCGGGGTCCGATCGAATTGATCGCCATGGGCGGCCAGGCCCTCGTGCCCTGTAGCGACCCCCAAGACGGGAGGGATGCGCGAGAACCAAAACAAAACTAGCGATGAGAAGGAGGCTTTGAGGTGGAAAGCCAGGCGGTTGTCGGGCTGCTGAAGTTTTTCGGGAAGGACGAGTACCTTGCCTCGTTAGCCCGTGGACTCGTGTACTTCACGCCGCCCGAGTCCTATCGCATCGATGGGCATGAGGGGCGTGGCGACCCCCAGGAATCCTGCTCGGCTACATTTCGCATGCAGGATGGCGGATTCCCCCTGCAAATGAAGTTTGGCGACCAGGAACTCCAGGTAACCGCGCTCACAGCGCACAACCCTGGTCGGAAGCCAGGGCGCCTAAATTGCTGGTTCGCGATCGGATTACCGACTGATTTCGAAGAACTTGAGAGGCTCGTCAACGACGTCAATCAGATGCGAGCCACATTTGGTTCCCGGTACGTGTTTCTCCATCGGGACCATATCGAGGTCTTTGCCAGTCACGTGCGCGCAAACGCTCCCTCAGAGTCGGCCAACGCGCTCGATCATGGCCTAGTCGAGTACTCGGCGAGGCAGAGCGAGTGGGGAGTTTTCTGCAAGCCGGCTGGTTATGCCTACCAGAGGGAGTACCGATTCGTACTTGGCGAGTGCGGGCACATGGAAAGGGCAGCACAAAAGGTGCAGTGCCCTGCGGACGTGCAACACATCCTCCACGTGGAGCCCACGATTCAGATTTACGCCCAGACCGAGAAGGAGTTGTTGCTTGTGCTCGATAAGACTGGATGCCGCATCGTGCTCAACGAGGTTCTGAGTGAGAAACGAACAGCCGATTGAACGACTCTTACGGCTGCGCGAAGGACGGAGCTATCAGCCGCCGTCACCGCAGTGGGGCTCGAGGGCCTTGATCTTCGCCACCCGGCGGGCGTGGCGGCCCCCCTCGAACGGCGTGTCGAGCCAGGTGC
>VGYP01000373.1 GCA_016872955.1 Planctomycetota bacterium | reverse complement strand
CTGGAGATCCGCGGCGGCGATGCCAAGCTGCGGGGGCTGTCCCTCGACGTCGTCGCGGCCCCGGCCCTCGCCGGCGTCACGATCCGATGCAGGCTGCCGGACTACCTCGGCGGCGGCCGCCGCGACCTGCCCGCCGCGCGGGTCGTGCCAGTGCCGCGCGGCGCGGGGCTGACCGTGATGCTGCACGCGACCAAGCCGTTGGCCGAGGCCGCGGTCGTCGGGCGATTCACCGGGCCGACCGGCGGTGCCCCCGAGACGCTCCTGGCATCCCATCACACCGCCGATCCACCGACCGACACGATCGTGGCTGAGATCGACTCGCTCGAGTCCGACTGTATGCTGGCAGCCTCGTTCACCGACACCGATGGCGTCGCCACTGGTGATCCGATCACCGTCCTGCTGTCGGTGGTGCCGGACGAGCCTCCGCGGCTGGCTTTGTCGCTGGCGGGCATCTCCACGGCGGTCACGCCCACGGCTCGGCTGCCGGTGGTGGGAACGCTGAGCGACGATCACGGCGTCGCCGATGCGCGGGTCGAACTGCAGACGGGGGGTGAGCCTCTCTCCGTGCCGCTGGAGATGATCCGCAGAGGCGAGACGCTCGTCGAGTTGACGGCGGCACGGCCCGCGGTGGTCGCGCTCGCCCCGCTGGGGGCCGCCGTGGGCGAGCGCATCGACGTCGTGGTGACGGCCCGCGACGGCTGCCCGCTCGCCGGGGGACCGAACGTCGGCAGCAGTGGCAAGTGGACGCTCGACGTGGTCACGGCGGAGACGCTCCAGGCGATGCTCGAGGCCCGCGAAGTGCTGCTGCGGCGGCGGTTCGAGGCAGTGATCGACGACCTGGCCCAGGCCCGCAGGGTCCTCGACGACCCCACGCCCGTGGCCGACACCGCGACCGGACGGCTCGGAGAGGCGACGACCCGCGCGATCGGCGAGACCGGCGAGATCGAGGCCGCGTTTCGCGGAGTCCGTGACGAGTCGGCCAACAACGGCCTGCTCACGCCGGCGATTGAGGCCAGGCTGATGGGCGAAATCGCCGACCCACTGGCGGCGGCGGCGGCCGGCCCGCTGTCGACCCTCGCCTCGGCCTGCCGCGCCCCGGCCGCTGACGGCTCTGCCGATGGCGCGACGGACAGCCTGGCGACGCGGGCCGATGCGGCCCTGCAGGCCCTCCGGGCCGTGCTCGCGCGGATGCTGGAACTCGAGTCGTTCAACGAGGTCGTGGAGAAACTGCGGGGCGTCATCGAAGCCCAGGAGGGACTCCGCCGTGATACGCTGGAGCAGCAGCGGAGGCGGGCGCGTGAACTGCTGGAATGAGACCGAGGGACATCCCACGCGACGGGTCGTGAGCCTGGCCGGCTGCGGCCTCCTCCTCTGGCTCGCGACCGTGGTGCCGCGCTTGCCGGCGGCCGAGCCGGCCACGGCGCGACCCGCCGATGCGCTGGAGCAGCGGGAGGCCGAGTTGCTCCGCCAGTACCGCGACCTCGAGCGGTCCTTCCTGCGGCTGGCCGATCTGCTCGCCCCCTCCGATCCCCGCCGGGCAGCCCTCCTGCGCGATGCGTTCCAGCAGGCTCGCGAAGCCGAACTCGGGGATCGCCTCGACCGGATCGTGACCCTGCTCGAGGCCGGCCATTTTCTGGCCGCCGGCACCACCCAGGAGAGCGCGGTCGAGCAGCTGCGGGCCCTCCTCGACCTTCTCGAGGAGGGGGGCCGCGGCCGCACGCTCACCGACACCAAGGCGGACGTGCGACGCTTCCTGTCGCGCGTCACGAAACTGATCGCCAGACAACGAGACATCGAGGGCTCGTCCGAGGCCGGCAGCGCCGACGAGCCACTCGCGGCGCGGCAGCGGGAGGCCGCCGCCGAGGCGGTGCAACTGGCCGAAGACGTCGAGTCCTTCATTCGACGGGTCGACGACTCGACACGGAGCCAGGAAGGAAGACCGCGAACAGAGGACTCCGCTCAGCCCACCCGCGCGGCGCCCGCGGCCGACACACCACCGGCCGGTGCACGCCAGCCAACGGACCAGGAACCGGGCGGCGACGACAACCTGTCGCGGGCCCAGCGGACGCGACAGCGGGTGCAGGCGGCCGAGCGGAGGATGCGCGAGGCTGAGGCCCGGCTTGCCGAGGCGCAGCGTCAGACGGCACGGGCCGAGCAGGAGCGGGCGATCGAGGAACTCGAATCGGCACGGGCGGAACTGGAAGAGATTCTCCGCCAGATGCGCGAGGAGGAGGTGGGCCGCCTGCTCGTGCAACTCGAGACCCGCGTGCGGGCGATGCTGAAGGCCGAGTTGCACATCCGCGACGCCGCGGACAAGGCTGCCGCCGCGGCGGCACTCTCGCGCCGCGAGCGGCAGCTCGAGGCCGGTCGGCTCGGCCGCGAGCAGCAGGGCGTCACCGCGGACGTCGACCGGGCGCTGCTGCTGGTGCGGGATGACGGTTCGGCGGTGGCCGTCCTCGAGGCGCTCGGTCAGGTGCGGGACGACTCCGCCCACGCGGCGGCGGCCCTGGCACGCGGCGACCTCGGGTCGACGACAACCAGCCTGGTGCGCGACATCGTGACCGGGCTGGAGGAGATGCTCGCGGCGCTCGAGAAATCGCGTGGCGAGCCGGAGCGCGACGAGCAGCAGCCGCAGGGGAGCGGTGGGCGGGCGGCCGAGCCCGACGAGCAGCCGCTGGTCGACCGGCTCGCGGAGCTGAAGATGCTGCGGAGCCTGCAGGCCCGCGTCAACGCCCGCACCGAGCGATTCGCGACGCTGCTCGACGACGCCGCGGAGCAGGCCGACCAGGTGGAACTGATCGCGGCCCTCGGACGGCTGGCCGACCGCCAACGGGTGATCGAGCGTGCGGCCCGTGACATCGTCACGGGCCGACCCGAGCGGTAGCGGCCCGAGGGGAAGGGCTCGAAAAAGGCTGATCGTGGGGCCGCGATCGCCCCGGGCCGGTATCATGTCAGGAGTACCATGTTGTCTCCTGCGAGCCCCTGCTCATGCGTCGATCGGTGACCATCGCCATGCTCGCCGCAACGCTCGGCTGTGTGCCGGTCACCGGGACAGCTG
>VGYP01000372.1 GCA_016872955.1 Planctomycetota bacterium | reverse complement strand
GTGAAAACCTGCCGTGCTCTTGGTACTCGACGATGCCGCCGAGCAGGTAAATCGCCTCGTTGTGTTTGACGTCTTCGGGGGTGTAGGTCTTGTCGTGGGTGACAAGGGTGACGCCGTGCGAGATCAGCTCGCGCTCGATGTGCATCATCTCGAGCAGGTTCTGCGGGCGGCCAAGCCGATCACGCTTGAAGACGTAGACGTGTGATACTGTCTTGTCCCTGACAGCGTCGGCAAGGAACGTGCGCAATCCTGGCCGCGTCAGATCGCCGCCGCTGATGGCATCGTCGATATAGATGTCGCGTAGGTTGTGCAGCTTTCTCCGCTGCATCTCTTCGATGTCGGCGTAGGTGCCCTGAAAGGGCACGCCGATCGACTCCGACTTGGCCTTCGCCCAGTCGAACTGCTGCTTGAGCGACGCCTCCTGCCCATCGTCGCTGCGACGCTCGTACATCAGCGCCCGATTCTTCGGCCTGCTCTTCATGTGCGGGCTCCGTCGGTTGGCGTGTCGAGGATCCCGCGGACGTTCCAGAGGAAGTCGGCGAGAGCGTCGGCAAGGTCGGTCGAGGTTTCGGTAGCGCGGACGTGGGCCTTCAGGCTCCGCCAGGCTGACGTCACCGTGTGGTGCTGCCACCACGTCATCATCCGCACGAGCGTGTAGTCCATCGCCGGCGAGCGGATGTACTCCTTCGGCGAGGTGGCAATCCGCCTCCGCAGGTCGATCATCAGCGTCGTGGGGTGCACGACGTCGAGCTCCTGCGGCGCGACGAGCCCGATCTCGAACCAGCGGACCATCTGGGCGATGGTCATCAGCTCGAGCACGTAGGCTTCGTGAACGATCTGGTGCAGCCGCTTGCGGCCGAACTTGTCGTCGAACCCGAGCCGCTGGAGTTGGGCCGCGGCGTCAGCCTCGATAGCGGACTTGAAGTCGAGGTCGACGGCGGTGGGGGCAGGGGATGGCTGTCGTGTCATGTCTCGGTCCTTGAGACTCGTGGCTGTCCGTAGGGCTCGCGGCCAAGCCCCCATTTTCCAAAGTCGGGTGCGTCGAGGCAAGCAATTCCGGCGAAATCTTCTGGACACATGTGTGCGCAGGAAATCTTCTGGACACATACGTGCGCAGGAAGTCGATGGGCCCGGCACGCTCGCGATTGGTCTGCCGGGCGAGCGGTCACGGATCCGTTCCGTTGCCGGAATCTTTTGGGCCCTGGCGTTCGGCCAGGATCCGGCGAGCGATCAGTTCCGCGAGAAGATCGCGAAAACGTGCCACTTTCTCGGAAAAAGTCGCTCCGTACGGCGGGTCGGCGTCGATGCGGTCCCGCGGGGTGTCCCGGTCGTCGTCGCCAGGCAGGTTGGGGCTGTTGTCAGTTGATGTCATGGGATTTTGGGTGGTGAAGGAGATGAAAAACCGGTGGCGTGCCCGGGAGCCGCGTCGGCCCCGGTCGGCACGCCACCGGTCAGGAACTGGCTGTTGATGTGCTGGATCAGGCAACCCGACGGCGTCGCCGGCAGCGGCGATGCAGCCGTGAGTCGTCGTGGCAGTCCCAATCCAGGCCGGCGACCGCGGCCAGATCGACGGCATCGTCCGGGGCGGAAGGATCGCCGCTGGCGGGGATCGATTCGTCGCCGTTGAAGACCACGATCTCGATCAGCTGGAAGCCGCGGTCCCGGACAAGACTCCGGGATTCACCGAGGGCTCGAGATACCGCAGCAATAAGGTCACGATCGTTTTCGACATAGAGCATCTGCTTACTCCATTCCCGGATGGCCGGGAGGCAAGGGGAATGCCGACGGCGAGATGAGCCGACGGCACGAACGAGAAGGCCGCGTGGAAACGTTCCACGCGACTGTGCTTGCCGTCAGAAGTGACGGCGAGCGGAGATCAATCGCACCGACACATCGGCAGTGATCAGCGGCTTTTAGCCGAGCAGGCGCACGTCGCCCATGAACCGCTCGAGCAAGGTTCCCGCATGGGCCACGAGCAACGCCCGCACGATCGGCGGACAGCGCTGGTAGCCGAGGAAGTTGGGATTGAGGTCAACGGGCTCTCCGTGCGGAGGGCTTGCGTGTGCCTCGTAGTCCGTGGCGTCCCAGACGACGGCGCCGACGCCGCCGGGCTGAATGATCGCCGCCTGATAGACGATGAACGAATCATCGTATGCGCTGGACGGGCCAGCGGGTCTGCAGTAGATCGCAGGGCCTTCGACTTGGAAGTCAGTGAGCCCGAGTGTCGCCAGTTCGGCGAGCAAGTCATTGATGCCGGGGATCGCGGCTTCGGCGCTCTCGAGGCCGATCCGGATCATCATCGCAAGCCGCGCGAGTTGTGCGGCGTGCTTGGTAAGAGAGTCGTGCATTGCACATTCCTTGGTGAGAACGGCGGCCGATACCAGTAGGCCGCTCAAGGAATATGCAGCGTTTTCGTCGATTATTTAGTCAGCGAAGGCTAGGTGGCCGACCGAATCATTGCCTCTTCTTCAACCTCTTCGTCTCGCGTCACGTGTACGGCGAAGTGCTTGAGTGCTTCGGCCAGTCGGGAGTACAGCAAGAGCTTTCGCTTCTTGCTGACGCGCTGGCTGAATTCATGGCGGAGGTGGTCGTTCACGTAGCTGTGGCCATCCAGCTGCGCGCCCGTGATCATCGCTCGCCTGTTGCGGACGACGGCCATCATGCCTTCGCGTGGGCTGGGGGTGGACATGGGAAATCACTACAAAGGAGACCGATACAAACGACTTGCTGGTACAGCCGAGTGTGATCACCGTTTGTCGCCGTGCTGCCTGTCATAGTGTTGCACCAATCGATCGGCGCGACACCCCACGTTGCACACCGGGCATTTAGCAATGGCATACGGAGAGAGTGCTCGAATGTCGGCCTTGATCTTGTCTCGTAGTGATTGGTTCCGACTTCCGCTAGAAAAAACGCCACTCGATGGACTCGCCACTCGAGTCGCCTTCCTCCGCCGCTCGGATTCCTTAGCAGGCCGTGGACAAAGTGAGTTTTTGCGAAGGCGCGAGAACGATCAGACTGCCAGGGTCGATTGGCCAGCGGCGTTCCCGTCACCGATCGCGCGGC
>VGYP01000371.1 GCA_016872955.1 Planctomycetota bacterium | reverse complement strand
TCACTCCGCCTTTCCGCATGGCATTTCCGGCCCTCCCTTGGTTCCGGCCACCCTGGATTCTCACTCCCGGAGTGGCCTCGTTTCAGGGGGACAGGTCAGTCCGAGAGGAAGTGCGTCCAGACGCCCGCTGCGGACGGCCCGGCGACGTCGGCCGGCGGCCGACGCGGCTCACGCGCCGCTCACCGTCGGCCGGCCGCGCGGCGGTCCGGCCCGCAGGGCCCGCAGCCCCTCCCGTAGCGCCGCCACCACCTCGTCGAGCTCGCCGCGGGACACCACCAGCGGCGGCTTGAGGTTGAGCACGTTGCCCTGCACGAGCTTGAACGAGATGCCGCGTTGCATGCAGTGCGCCAGCAGCGCCGCCGCGGTGTCGCCGTCGCGCCGCCGGCTGTCGCGGTTGGTGACCAGGTCGACCGCCAGGTTGAGCCCCAGGCCCGTGACGTTGCCGACGCATTCGAACTCCGCCTGCAGGTCGCGGAGGCCCGCCAGGAAGTGTGCCCCCAGCTCCCGGGCCCGGGCCACGAGCCCCTCGCGCTCGACCGTCTCGATCACGGCCGTGGCGACGGCGCAGCAGAGCGGGTTCTTCTCGTGCGTGTAGTGGCCGATCGACTTGTGACCGACGGAGTTGAGCGGCTCGCGGGCGACGATCCCGGCGAACGGCAGCACCCCGCCGCCGAAGCCCTTGCCGACCACGAGGATGTCGGGCGTCACGAAGTGCTCGGCGGCGAACATTGCCCCGGTGCGGCCAAAGGCGGTGTAGATCTCGTCGAACACCAGCAGCACGCCGTGCCGCGTGCACAGCTCGCGCACCCGCTCCCAGAACCCGCGGGTCGGCACGGTCGAGTTGTAGAACACCGGCTCGCTCACGAGCGCCGCGACGGCCGGCTGCTGCTCGAGCGTCACCCGCAGCTGTCGCAGGTATTCCTCGTCGATCCGCTCGCGGTCGGTCCAGCCCCAGGGATTGCGGTAGGGATCGGGCAGCTCCAGGTGCAGGGCGCCGGGCAGGAGCGGCCCGAGGCCGTCGCGGAAGTGCGGGTCGGCCCCCACGGCCACGGCCTGGAAGCCGGCGCCGTGGAAGGTGCCCTGGTAGGCGAGCGTCTGCCAGCGGCCGGTGTGCAGCTTAGCGAGCATGACCGCCATCTCGACGGCCTCGGAGCCCCCGGGACAGAACAGCACCCGCGACAGGCCGGCGGGCGCGACCGAGACGAGCTTCTCGGCGAGCCGCACGGCCGGCAGGTTCGTGAACCGGCGCGGGGCGAACGCCAGCCCGTCCCGCAGCGCCCCCTCGATCGCCGCCACCACGGCGGGATGGTGGTAGCCGATCGTGTGCACGCCGTTGCCGTGGAGGTCGAGGTAGGACCGGCCAGCCGCGTCGTGGATCCGGCAGCCCTCGGCCCGGACGACCGCATTGGCCACCGGCGTGGAGAGCGCCTGGTGGAGGAACACCGCGGCGTCGCGGTCGACGAGGTCGCGGGTGGCGGCGTCGATCGCCAGGTCGGCCGCGAGCAGCCGGCCGCTCTCCCCCTGATTGACGCTCGTCTGCATGCCGTACTCAGGAACTCGCCAGCCGCTCGACGTACCAGCGGCGGAAGGCCTCGACGTTGTATTCCTTCTGCGGCGAGAGCGGCCCGGGCCGGTAGCCGCTCGACCGCACGCCCCGCTGCGCCGCGGCGCAGAGGTCCCAGTCCTGCTCGGAGGTGCACTGCCAGAAGGGGAGCAGCCGGTCGAGGTCGTAATCGCGGCCCGCGACCGCGTCCGCCGCGACCAGCCACACGACGCGGGCCCGCGTCGCCAGCGGGCCGTCCGGCAGCAGCCGGGTCGTGACCGCGTGGTCGCAGCTGGCGTGGCACCAGAAGTTGGGCAGCGTCCGCAGCCGCAGCGTGCCCACGTCGGGATCGGGGTAGTCGCCCATCAGCGGTGCCACCTGCCGGCCGTCGAGCGACTCCGTCACCCAGCCGTCGACGAGCACCGTGCGATTGGCGGAGAACCAGAGGTCGTGGTCCGGGTCGGGGAAGCAGGCCATGCCGGTGACGCGGTGGGTCGCCGCCAGGCCCTGGGCCGTCCACTTCGCCTCGCTGCGGGCGGTCGCCTCGGCCAGCGCCGCGCGGATTCGGGGCGAGGCGTCGTCGTCATTGAAGTGGTCAAAGTTAGCGCGGATGTATTCCGGGTGGTTGACGTTGCAGTGGTAGCACTCGCGGTTGTTGTCCCAGACGAGCTTCCAGTTGGCAGGGATCGCGTAGTCCCGCACCGCCGCCACCCGGGCCCGCTCCATCCCCTGCGGCCGGGCCAGTGGTTCGAGCAGGGCCCGGGCCCGCTCGAAGTCGGGCGTCTCGTCGGCCAGGCAGACGTACACCAGGCCGGCCAGTTCGCGCACGTGGACCGGGGCCAGCCCCAGCCGCGAGCGGTCGAGGTCGTCCGGCATGCCGCGGCAGGAGGCCAGCGCCCCCGAGCGGTCGAACGTCCACTGGTGGTAGGGGCAGACGATCCGTCCGACGTGCCCCGCCTCCTCGCGGCAGAGCACGGTGCCGCGGTGGGTGCAGACGTTGTGGAAGCCGCGCAGGCCGCCGGCGTCGTCCCGCAGCACGACGATCGGATCGCTCTCGATCGTGAGCGTGACGTAGTCGCCGGGCCGGGCCAGTTCGCAGGCGTGGGCGGCGAACACCCAGCCCCGGCGCCAGAACACCTCGACGTCGAGCCGGTGCACGGCCGGGTCGCCGTAGAAGTCGCCCGGCAGCGCATGGCCGGGCAGACAGGCGGCGACGAGCTCGTCGATGCGGCGCCGGTCGGCGACGGTCGCGTTCATCCCTTGGCGGCCTTGCGTGAGGCGGCGGCGGTCGGCGGAAGCGTGTTCCATTGTGGCAACAGCAGCAGCGCCGCGGCAAACATCGACAGCGACAGACCGGCGAACACGTAGTTCCACACCGGCACGCCCGGACCGACGACCCGCTCGACCAGGCCGGGGAGCGTGCCGCCGAGGATCGCGCCGACGGAGCCGCAGCCGTTGATCACGCCGGCCGCGGTGCTCGCCCCGCGCTTCGTCCCGAAGTCGACGGCGGCCGTGGCCGAGACGA
>VGYP01000370.1 GCA_016872955.1 Planctomycetota bacterium | reverse complement strand
CTGGAGGAGTCTCTCGACGGCGTCGGCCGCCGCAATCCGGATCGCCACCTCGCCGGGTGGCGGCTCGGGGATCGGGCTCTCCACGACCACCAGCCGCGCGCCCCAGAGTGGGCAGCCCTTGAGCCCGCCCCGCTCGGCACTCTCGCGGACGGCCTGGGTCATCGCGGCCGTCAGGGTGGCGAGCGACTCGTTCTCCGGGAACCATCCCTGTTCCACCGTCACCGGCCCCAGCTGGTCGGTCGGTTCGCCACGGACCGTGACCGTGGCCACGAGCGTCTGCCCGGCCACCTCACGGTTGCTCTCACCGCTGGCCGTGGCCGAACGTTCCAGCGTCTCCTTGTAGCTCACCCGCGGCTTGTGCACGCGGCAGGCGAGGTTGAAATCCCGCTCCAGACGGTGGCGGATCACCTCCAGGTGCAACTCCCCCATCCCCGAGATCAGGGTCTGGCCGGTCTCTTCGCTCTCGAGGGCCCGGAAGGTCGGATCCTGCCGCTTCATCATCTCAAGAGCGTCCGACAGTTTCTTCCGTTCCAGGCTCGTCTCGGGCTCGATCGCCATCGAGATCACCGTCTCGGGGAAGGTGATCGTCTCGAGCAGGATCGGGGCCGCGGCGTCGCAGAGGGTGTCTCCGGTGACGCTTGCCCGCGGCCCGATCACTCCCACGATGTCGCCCGCCCGCGCATCCGGCACCTGCTCGCGACGGTCGGCCTGCACGTGCCAGAGTTGGGCGATGTTCTCCTTCTTGCCCCGGCCGGGATTCCAGGCCCGGCTGCCTGCCTTGAGCGTGCCGGAATAGACCCGCAGGAAGGCCAGGTCGCCATGCTTCTCGGTCAGGATCTTGAAGACGAGACCGCAGAAGGGGGCCGCCGGATCCGGGGGCCGGCTGACGGTGGTGGGCGTCTTTTTCGAAGGGTCGAGCCCTTCCACCGGCCGCACGTCGGCCGGACTCGGCAGGTAGGCGGCCACGGCGTCGAGCACCGGCTGCACGCCGATGCAGTCGAGGGCCGAGCCGCCCAGCACCGGCACCACAAGCCGGGCGATCGTGGCCTGGCGGATCACCCGCCGCATCAAATCCGGAGGAATTTCCGCTTCCGCCAAGGCCAACTCGGCCACCTCGTCGGAGCAATCGAAGAGCGTTGCCACCAGCCGCTCCCGCCACTCGGCGGCCAGATCGGCGGCGTCCGACGGGATCGGCCCGCGGGCCATCTCCAGCGATGCCTTGTCCCCCTCGAGCACCAGGGCCTTGGGCGGAAACGTGAGCAGTTCCATCGTCACGAGATCCACCAGCCCCCGAAAGGGATCCTGGACGTGCGGCGGCCCCATCCCGACGGGCACCTGCAGCACGAGCGGCTTGGCACCCAGCCGCTGTTCGATCTGCCGCACCGCGCCGAAGAAATCGGCCCCCTCCCGGTCGAGCTTGTTGACCAGCGCCAGCCGGGGCACGCCGTACCGGTCGGCCTGCCGCCAGACCGTCTCGCTCTGGGCCTCGACCCCCTCACGGGCACTGAACACGACCACCGCCCCGTCGAGCACCCGCAGGCTCCGCTCCACCTCGGCGGTGAAGTCGACGTGGCCGGGCGTGTCGATCAGGTTCACCGTCACGTCCCGCCACCGGAACGACACGGCGGCGGAGTAGATCGTGATGCCCCGCTCCTGCTCTTCCGGATCGAAATCGGTGATCGTGGTGCCGCGGTCGACCTCACCGAGCCGGTGGCTTGTCTTGGAGTAGAAGAGCATCCGCTCCGTGAGCGTGGTCTTGCCCGCGTCGATGTGGGCGACGATCCCGATGTTGCGAATCTGGTCGAGTGCGCGGGGCATGGCGGATCCGGAGGGGCGGGGCGAGCCGGAGATCATTCCCGGCCGCAGCGGCCTTGTCCACCCGGCGGCTTGCATGGGTCACCGTTCGCCCGAGCGTCGGGCCGGCTCAGCAGCGGCCGCCGGCCCGGCTCCGCCGCGTCGCACACCGCACGGTCCCCGCCAGCCCCGCGAGCCCTGCCATCATCAGCGTCGAGGGCTCGGGAACCGCCGTGACGTGAGCATCACGTCCTGACCGGAGAGCGAGGCCGTGAAGAAGCCCCGTCCGGTCGGTGAGAGCGAGTTGCCCAGTTGCCGGGCGAGTGGGTGCCCGAGATCGACGCGTCGCCCCCCACGCTGCCGGTGCCGCTGAGCGTGCCCGCTGCGGCCACGTTCAGCGGGCCAGCGATCGAACCGTCCACTTGCAGCGTGCCGGCATGGATCGCCGTGAAACCGCTCGAGTTGGTCGAGCCGGAGAGGACGACCGTGCCGCCGTACGACATGGCACCATCCGGACGGTTGACGAACACATCGCCGGCGATGTTCCTGGTGCCGCTGAACGGCGTCGTCCCGCCCGTGGCGGCGGCGAAATCGTAGGTGCTCGACCCGCCCACGAAGTCACCCGAAAACGTCACCGTGCCCGAGGGGTTGAGGCCGCCGATCGTCCGCCGACCGGAGGAGCCGCGGCGTTGCTCCAGTTGCCGGGGGAACACATGCCCGCCGTGTCGAGCCAGACCGCGGTGTTGGCCGAGCCGCTCGTGGAGCCGATCACCGGCCGGCCGCCGGCCATCGAGTCCGTCCCGCTGAACTGGAGCACGCCGTCGTCGACAAACACCGAGCCGTCGTTGCCCGAGCCGAACGTCAGCGAGCCCGTGACAAGGGCCCACTTGTTGCCCTGAATGAACCTATCGGGGTCGTTGCCGCTTCCCCCCTTGTTGACGTTGTTCGCGAACATGACGGTCCGCCGCGTCGAGTCGCTGCCGGTCACCATGAATGTGCGGGCCGTGCCGCCGATCGAGTCAATGTCCATGTTCCACGCGGAGATCACGAGATCGCCGGCATTGCGATTGATCCGGTTGTCGACCGTTTCAGGAAAAGACAAGGCACGCACGCCGATCATCTGCGTGTTCGCGCTGTTCTGGAACATCTTCTGCGTCTGCGAGCCGAGGTACGGATTGACGCCGAGGGTGTTGACACCGAGCGTGAACGAAGCTGCACCACTGGCGAACTTAAGCGGGCCGATGCACCGGCTCTAGTCGCCGAGGTGGTGTTGGG
>VGYP01000369.1 GCA_016872955.1 Planctomycetota bacterium | reverse complement strand
GTATTTCAGCGCCATCAGGGTGCCGATCACCGCGCCTATCACCGCCGCGACGCCGACCGTCACCAGGCCCCCTGGGCCCATGTCCAGGAACCGGTCGACGACGGGCTGCTCGAAGCAGGCGGCCCCCAACGCGATCGCCATCCCGGCCGCGCCGAGGTAGTTGCCTTTGACGGCCGTGCGCGGGCCGGTCATGAGCTTGAAGGCCACGATGAACAGCATCGAGGCCGCGAGGTATGCGAGGTTGATCCAGGCCTGGCTCGACATGTCGGCGCTACTTCTTCTTCGGTTGGAACATTTCGAGCATGCGGTGGGTGACGACGAACCCGCCGGCCACATTGATCATCGCGAGGATCAATGCCAGGAAGCCCAGGGCGGTGCCGAACCGCGTGGCCATCGCTCCCGCCACCACGATCGCCCCCACGGCGGTGATCCCGGAGATCGCGTTCGAGCCGCTCGTCAGCGGCGTGTGGAGCCGCTGGGGCACCTTGGTGATCACCTCGAAGCCCACCCACATCGCGAGCAGGAACACCGTCAAGAGACGGATGAACGTCGTCGCCGCGTCTTCCGGGGCGGTCGCGGCAGCGGCGAACAGGGCGACGAGCAGGGGCGTGGTCATGGGTGGTCCGGAGGGGCGATCAGGAGGCGGCGGCGGCCGGGGGCAGCGGCGGCAGACCGAGTTTTTCGCGAATCTTGGGGTGCACGACCTGCCCGTCGGCGGCCACGAGCGTGTCGCGGACGATCTCGTCGTCGACGGCCGCCTTCGGCAGTCCCGACTTCACCAGGTGGGCGAGAAACGTGGCGAGGTTCTTGGCGTAGAGCTGGCTCGTATGGCCGGCCACGTCGGCCGGCAGGTTCGTGGGGCCGAGGATCGTGACGCCCTCGACCATGACCGTCTCGTCGGGCTTCGAGCCCTCGCAGTTGCCCCCCCGCTCGGCTGCCATGTCGACGATCACGCTGCCGGGCTTCATCCGCCGGACCATCTCGGCCGTGACGAGCACCGGCGCCTTCTGGCCGGGGATCAACGCCGTACAGACCACCACGTCGCTCTCGGCCACCACCTTCCCGAGCAGGTCCCGCTGCTTCGCGTAGAACTCCTCGCCCATCGCCTTGGCATAGCCGCCGGCGGCCTCGCTCGCCCCCGTCTCCAGCGGCAGCTCGACGAACTTCGCCCCGAGGCTCTGCACCTGTTCCTTGACCGCCGGGCGGACGTCGTAGGCGCTGACCTGGGCACCCAGCCGCTTGGCCGTGGCGATCGCCTGCAGGCCCGCCACGCCCGCCCCGAGCACGAGCACCTTCGCCGGCGTGATCGTGCCGGCGGCGGTGGTCATCATCGGCAGGATCCGGGGCAGCGTGTTGGCGGCCAGCAGGACGGCCCGATAGCCCGCGATGTTGGCCTGGCTCGAGAGCACGTCCATGCTCTGGGCCCGCGTGATCCGGGGCACGAGTTCGAGCGCAAACAGCGTCGCGCCCCGCTCGGCCGCCTCCCGGCAGGCCGCCGGGGTGGAGAGGGGGTCGCAGAGGCCGACGACGATCACGCCGGAGCGGAGCCGATCGCGATCATGACACCAGCCGTCGCCGCAGGCGCCGGCCGTGCGAACGGTGAGCAGGCAATCGGCCGCGAAGGCCTCGTCGCGGGAAATGATCGTGGCACCGGCGGCCCGATAGTCGTCGTCCAGAAAGCCGGCAGCCAGTCCGGCTCCCGTCTCGACCGCGACCTCCAGACCTGCCTTCTTGAGCATTGCGATGGCAGCGGGCACGAGGGCCACACGTCGCTCACCCGGGAATGTTTCCTTGAGGACGGCGACCTTCATGGTGAGATGCCGGCGATGGGGCGGGTCGGAGAGGGCCGCGGCGGGGATGCCGAACCGGTGACACCGGTCCCGAGTGTGGTCAGAACCGCGGATGGCCGCAACCCGCGTCGGACCTTCTGGCTGACGACGGCAGGTTTCGCGGGGCGGATGCCGCATCCGCTTGCCCGCACCGGGCGGCATTGGTAGTCTGCGAGGCTTGCCTCGGCAGCCTTGCGCACGCCGGGTTCGCATCCGACGGGCCGAGCCCCCGCCAGTGTGGTCGGCGGTCACGAAAAATCCTTCTGCATCTGATCATCTGTCGGACAAGACCAGGGACACGCCGAGACGGTTGGGCAAGACTATGAAGACGTACATGGCGAAGCCGGGCGAGGTCGAGCAGCGGTGGTGGGTGGTGGACGCGTCCGACCGCCGCGTGGGCCGGCTGGCGACCCAGATCGCGATGGTGCTGATGGGCAAGCATCGCCCGACCTACACGCCCCACGTCGACACGGGCGACCACGTCGTGGTGATCAACGCCGAAAAGGTCGAGTTCACCGGCAAGAAGTGGGGCCAGAAGGTCTACCGCTGGTACACGGGCTACATGGGCCTGCGGAGCGAGACGGCCGAGCACCGCCTCCAGCGGCGGCCGGAGCTGATCATCGAAGAAGCGGTCCGCCGCATGTTGCCCAAGACACGGCTCGGCCGCGTGATGCTCGACAAGCTCAAGGTCTATGCCGGCGCCGAGCATCCCCATCAGGCCCAGCAGCCGCAGCCGCTGAACCTGCAGGCCTGACCCGGATTTCCTGCGATCACGATTTCACGCCAGCCCCGCCGAGGATGAGATGACGACTGACGAACCAGTCAGCACGACGGCCACCACGAGCGTCACCACGAACCGGGTGCGGACCATCCGACGGGGCGACGAGATCGTCGCCACAGGCCGCCGCAAGACGGCCGTCGCCAGGGTCCGGCTGCGGCCCGGCAAGGGCGAGATCACGGTCAACGGTCGCGACTTCGAGGCCTACTTTCCGGCCGTCAAGGACCGGGCTCTCGTCGCGGGTGCCCTGGAGCAGGTCGGCAAACGGTCGGTCGTCAACGTCGCGATCACTGTCGACGGCGGCGGCCCGACGGGGCAGGCGGGAGCCTGCCGGCTGGGCATCGCCCGCGCGCTGAAGGTGTTCGACGCCGAACTGGCCGAGCCGCTCCGCCAAGGCGGGCTGCTGACCCGCGACGGCCGGATGAAGGAACGCAAGAAGTACGGTCTCCGCGGCGCTCGTCGCGGCACGCAG
>VGYP01000368.1 GCA_016872955.1 Planctomycetota bacterium | reverse complement strand
AGCCACGTCCGCCGCATGCCTGCCCGCACCCTGCTCGACAAGATCTGGGACGACCACGTCGTCTGCACGCCGCCCGGCGAGTTGCCGCTGCTCTACATCGACCGCCACCTCGTGCACGAGGTGACCAGCCCCCAGGCCTTCGAGGGGCTGCGTCTCGCGGGCCGTCGCATCCGCCGACCCGAGGCGACCTTCGCCACGCCGGATCACAACGTGCCCACCACCGACCGGCGGCTGCCGATCGCCGATCCGATCTCGAAGCAGCAGATCGACACGCTGCGGAATAACTGCCGTGAGTTCGGCGTCCGGCTCTTCGACCTGGGCGACGCCGACCAGGGAATCGTGCACGTGATCGGGCCGGAGCTCGGCATCACCCAGCCCGGGATGACCATCGTCTGCGGCGACAGCCACACCGCGACGCACGGGGCCCTCGGGGCGCTCGCGTTCGGCATCGGCACGAGTGAGGTGGAGCACGTCCTGGCCACCCAGACGCTCCGGCAGCGCAAGCCGAAGTCGTTCGAGATCCGGGTGGGCGGCCGGCTGGCCGCGGGTGTGACGGCGAAGGACCTCGTGCTGCACCTGATCGGCCGGCTGTCGACGGAGGGGGGCACGGGCTACGTGCTGGAGTACACCGGCGAGTGCATCCGCGGCCTGGGGATGGCCGAGCGCATGACCGTCTGTAATATGTCGATCGAGGCCGGGGCGCGGGCCGGCATGATCGCGCCCGACGCGACCACCTTCGACTACCTCCGTGGCCGCGACCTGGCACCGCGGGACTTCGACCGGGCCGTGGCCGCCTGGGAGAAACTGCCGTCGGACGCTGGTGCGACCTACGACCGGGTCGAGATCTTCTCGGCCGCCGACGTGGTGCCACAGGTCACCTGGGGCACCAACCCGGCCCAGGTCGTCGGCATCGACGGCCGCGTGCCCGATCCCTCCGCCTTTGCCGACGCCAACGACCGGACCAGCGCCCAGCGGGCCCTCGACTACATGGGGCTGGCCGGCGGCACGCCGCTGGTCGACATCCCGCTCGACCGGGTCTTCATCGGCTCCTGCACCAACAGCCGGATCGAGGACCTGCGGGCGGCCGCCGCCGTCGTACGCGGGTATTGCGTGAGTCCGCGGGTGCGGGCGATGGTCGTGCCGGGCAGCGGCCGCGTGAAGCGACAGGCCGAGCAGGAGGGGCTCGACCGGATCTTCAGTGAGGCCGGCTTCGAATGGCGTGAGGCCGGCTGCAGCATGTGCCTGGGCATGAATCCCGACACGCTGGCCCCGGGCGAACGGTGTGCCTCGACCAGCAACCGCAACTTTGAGGGACGGCAGGGGAAGGGGGGCCGCACGCACCTCGTCTCACCGGCGATGGCCGCCGCCGCCGCCGTCCACGGTCACTTCGTCGACATCCGCGGCTGGGAGTACCACTAGTCATGGAGCCCTTCGTCAGCCACTCCGGGATCGTCGCCGCGCTCAACCGCGCGAACGTCGACACCGACCAGATCATCCCCAAGCAGTTTCTCAAGCGGATCGAGCGGACCGGTTTCGGACGCTTTCTGTTTTTCGACTGGCGGTTCTTGCCGGACGGTGTGGACGACCCGGCATTCGAGCTCAATCGGCCCACCGCGGCGGGCGCCTCGATCCTGCTCGCCCGCCGCAACTTCGGCTGCGGCTCGAGCCGGGAGCATGCCCCGTGGGCCCTAACCGACTTCGGCTTCCGCGTCGTGATCGCCCCCACGTTCGCGGACATCTTCTTCAACAACTGTTTCCAGAACGGGATGCTGCCGGTGCTGCTTACCGAGGCCGAGGTGGACGAACTCTTCCGCCGGGTCGCCGCGGTCAACGCCGCCGGTGGTCCCGCCCGGCTGCACGTCGACCTCCGTGGTGGCACGGTCCGCGACGATGCCGGCTTCGCGGCCTCGTTCCAGGTCGATCCGTTCCGTCGCCAGTGCCTCTTGGAAGGGCTCGATGACATCGCCCTTTCCGTGCGGCACACCAACGAGATCACCGCCTGGGAGGCCGCCCACGGCCTGCCGGCGGCCGCCGGCCGATGACGTCCGCGCGGGCGATTCGCTGGTCGATCGCGGGGGTGATGACCGGCGTGGTGACCGGCTTGGCGGCGGCCCTGCCTGTGGCGGCGGTGGCCGCTGGCGGCCGGCTTGCGTCGACCGCCAACGGCCAGACGATCTTCGGCATCGACGGGCCGCGGCGGGCGATCGTGGTGTTCGACATCGACCGGCTCACCACACGGCGAAACGTGGTCGGTCCGGCGGAGGCAGCGGCCGCGCGATTCATCGCCCTCGGCTGTCTGGGCGACGGGGTCGTGGCCGCGGTGTGCCGTTCCGGTGAGGACTGGTCGCTGCAGACCTTTCGCACCGCGGCCGACCGGGCCGTGGATGCTGCGGCGCCCTTGCAGGTGGTGGCGATCGGTAGGGCGGCCGGTCCGACGGACGGCGTCGACCTGACCGTCAGTCATGCCCGCGGCTGGCTGGCGATCGTCGGCCTCCCCGACCCGCTGCCGCCGGTGCTGCGGGCCGCGGTGGCGACGCTGCGGGTGGGGCCGCTCTCCGACCGCCACTGCCCTGTGCCGGTCGAGGGCTATCGGCCGGTCGCGGCCACGGTCGGCCCGTTCGACGAACTGGTGCTCGCCCTGCGGCCTGCCGCCGCCGGGGACGATGAACTGGCCTACCACGATTCCACCGGCCGCGAACTCCTGAGGCTCGCCGCCGGGGTACGCGGCACCCTAGGTCTCGACTTCAACCGGTCCGAGGGCACGCTCTGGGCGCTGGCCGCCGACGCCCGAGGCCGGCGCGGGCTGTGGCGACTCGACGCCGCGGTGGCCGAGGGGCGGCAGGTGGTCCGCCCGGCCCTCATCGCGGCCATCGCCCAGCCCCGCGACCTCGTCTGCCCGGCCCCCCGGTCGATCATCGTCTCCCAGGGCGAGGATGGTGGGACGATCACGTCGATCGACCCCGCCGACGTCCGATCCGGAGCCCAGCCATGAACCCGACGCGTCGCGAGAAGATCGAAGCCCTGCTGCGTGATGACCCCGGCGATGCGTTCCTGCGCTACAGCCTGGCGCTCGAAATGGAGTCGGC
>VGYP01000367.1 GCA_016872955.1 Planctomycetota bacterium | reverse complement strand
ATCGCGGGGGATGCGGTGCTCGCCAAACTCGTCCGCACCCAGGATGGCGAGGGCCGGCCTGTGCCCAGCGTGAAGCCGGATAAAATCCTGAAGGCGACGGTGGTTCGCAAGCGGGATCATGCGTATTTGCCGCGGACCTCGCCGCAGCCCGAGCGGTCCAAGCTTCCCAGCGGCACGCCCTGAACCCGGAGGACACCCCATGGTCACCCGCAGCCTCGTGTTGGCCGCCATCGTCGCCGGCGCAGTCCCCGTGGAAGGTGCGGCCGCTCCCTCCGCCCAGGAGACCAGTCCGATGCCCCCCGACGCCGACCGCCAGCCTGCTGTGAACCCCGCCCTCACGGGCCGTGTGCCCGATGCCGAACTTCCCAAGACTGAGGCCGAGTGGCGGAAGCGCCTGACAGCCCAGCAGTATCGCGTCACGCGGCAGAAGGCCACCGACCGCGCCTTCACCGGGGAATATACCGATACCGAGACGCCCGGCACCTATCGCTGCATCTGCTGTGGGGAGCCGCTGTTTCGATCCGACGAGAAGTTCCACAGCCGCTGCGGCTGGCCGAGTTTCAACGCGCCGGTGGACGGGGTGAAGGGAACAACGATCGCGGAACACGACGACCGGTCGCATTTCATGATCCGCACGGAGGTGACCTGTCGCCGGTGCGGGGCGCACCTCGGCCACGTCTTCAACGATGGCCCGCCCCCGACAGGTCTGCGGTACTGCATCAACTCGTCGTCGATCGCGCTCGACCCACGCAAGCCCGCTGACCGGCCAGCGGGCCCGCCGGCCGGCGAGGAGGCCCGATCGGCCCCCCCATGATTCCTCAAGTCGTCATCGTGGGCCGGCCCAACGTCGGCAAGTCGAGCCTCTTCAACTGGCTCGTCGAGAAGCGGATCGCGATCGAGGATCCGACCGCCGGCGTCACCCGCGACCGGCTCGTGCAGCGGATCGAACTCGACGGCCGGGTGGTCGAGCTGGTGGATACCGGCGGGATGGGCTTCGACGACCCCGATGGGCTCACGGCCCAGATCGACGCCCAGATCGAGAACGGCCTGTCGGGGGCGGCGGCGATCCTGTTCGTGGTGGACGTGCGGGCCGGCTTGGTGGCGGCCGACGAGGGGGTGGCCAAGCGGATCCGCCGCACCGGTGCCCCCACCATCCTGGTGGCCAACAAGGCGGACGCGGCTGGCCTGGATGCCGTCGCCGTCGACTTTTCCCGGCTCGGCTTCGGTGCCCCCCTCGTCGTGAGCGCCCGCGAGCATCGCAACCGCGGCTCGCTGGTCAACGCCATCCTCGCGCTCCTGCCCCCGCCGGGAGCGGACGAGCCCGACACGGCTGAACTGCCCGAGATGAAACTTGCGATCGTAGGCCGCCGGAACGTCGGCAAGAGTACCTTCGTCAACGCGTTGGCCCACGAGGACAGGGTGATCACGAGCCCCGTGGCCGGCACGACCCGCGACAGCGTGGACGTGCGGTTCGAGGTAGACGGCAAGAGCTTTCTGGCCATCGACACTCCTGGCCTGCGGCGGACGAAGAGCCGCACGACCGACATCGATTTCTACGCCTTCCACCGCGCCCAGCGGAGCATCCGGCGGGCCGACGTCGTGCTCTTGTTCTTCGACGCCAGCGAGCCGATCGGCAAGGTCGACAAGCAGCTCGCCGAGACGATCACCGAGGCCGCCAAGCCGGTGGTCTTCGTGGTGAACAAGTGGGATCTCTATGCCGGTGAGGTCAAGAAGCGGGAGTGGAACCGCTACCTCCACGACACGTTCCGGATGATGCCCTGGGCGCCGATCGCCTTCGTTACGGCCACCAAGAGCCGCAACGTCAAGGCCACGATCGACACCGCGCAAAGGCTCTATCGACAGAGCCACACCCGGGTGCCGACGCCGCGGCTCAACGACGTGCTTCGCGATGCCGTCGAGGCCAATCGCCCGTCGCCGGACGGCCGCGGCCGTCCGGTGCGGCTCTACTATGCCACCCAGGTCGAGGTCGGGCCCCCCACGCTCGTGATCTCGGCGAGCGCCCCGCGGGCCCTCAGCGAGCCCTATCGGCGGTATCTGACGGGCGTCTTCCAGAAGCGGCTGCCCTTCCGCGAGGTGCCGGTACGGCTGCTGGTGCGGGGCCGCCGGTCGAGCACAGAGCCGGGCTGACGGCCGGGCGGAGGCCACGTCGCTCTCCGCTCGCGGTGCGTCGCGGTCAGGCCCGTCGGCCGCGGATCAGTGCGACCTGCCGGGGCGTGAAGGGCACTGGCCCGTCGAGCAGGCCGGGCTCGAGGTGGTCCTCTGGAACCAACGCGGCGACGATGCGGGCGGTGAGCCCGTCGATGCCCAGGCCGGTGGTGGCCGACGTGACGACCGCACCGGGCGGTTCACGCCGCTGGTCGCTGGTCAGATCGGCCTTCGTCAGCACCGCCAGTTCACCCGGCCCGGCCTCGCCGGCGGCACCACCGGCGACGGCCACCCGCAGCACGAGGTCCGCCGTGGCGCGGGCCGCGGCCGCCAGCGAGATGCCGGCTTGTTCAGTGGCCGGGAGTGGGCCGTCGCGGTCGCCGGCCGTGTCGATCAGATCGATCTCCCACCCGCCCATCACGAGCCGCGTCGTCACCAGGTCCCGCGTGGTGCCCGGCTCGCTCGCGACGATGCTCCGGGCGTGTCCGGCGAGCGCGTTGACGAGGCTGCTCTTGCCGGCGTTGACCGGCCCGGTAACCACGACCCGCCAGGGCTCCGTCAACCGCAGGCCCACGCGGGCGGCCCGCAGGAGACGTTTGCCCTGCCCGGACGGTGAGCCGAGCTCGTCGATGGCGGCCGCGAGCGAACCGGCCAACTGTTGGCAGAGAATCCTGGCCGCCCGCGGCCCGGCGGCCCGGGCCAAGGCCAGCCGGGCTTCCAGGTCGATCGCCGAGGCACCGGCCGCCCCCGCCCAGGCGGGCCACTCCAGTCGCTCGGCGCCGGCGGCGGCGAGGCTCCGCAGGACGGCCTCGGCGGCGGCGGTGCCGCCGTGGCAATGGATCTCCAGGGAGTCGGGTCCGTGGCAGACGACCACGAGTTCTTCGCCCGGGGCCGTGTCGGTCTCGTGCCACCGGCCCACGGCGATC
>VGYP01000366.1 GCA_016872955.1 Planctomycetota bacterium | reverse complement strand
TTGGGATTCAGCAGCCAGTTGAGCTCCAGCGTGAGCCCGTTGAGCACGCCGCCGTTGACTTCCCCATCGTCCAGGCAGCGATAGTTGTAGCGGAGACCCGCCTGCCAGGCCCCTTCACTGAGACGCGGACGACGGCCCGAGCCGCCGCCCCGGATCGAGTAGAAGTTGTTGTGCGGCACGGGCCGGTCGAAGCGGAACTCGAGCCGTGAGGAGGTGCGGCCCTCACCGGTCAGGAAGGAGAGCACCTCCACGGAGGCGGGCTGGTAGTAGACGGTGCCAACCGAGGTGCCCGGGGCGGGTTGAGAGCCGTTGGTGTTCAGCGGCCCAACGCGGGTGGTGGTCGCGTCGTAGAGCCAGGAGTCGAAGTATTCCGACTGGAACGACCAGGGGCCGTTGCTGCCCACCAGTTCCAGGCCGATCGTGTTCTGCCATGCGGCCTCCAGCAGGCCGGTGTCGGGGTAGATGGAGTTGAGCGGGCCGGGCGGCCCGTTGCGGATGCTGCCGCGGCTGCGGAACCGGACGCCCGTGATCGGATCGCCGATGGGCTGCCCCTTGCTGTCGAAACTCGTGTACTGGCGTCGCGGCTCCATCGTCCGATCGGAAAGACCGAGATGGAGCAGCTTCCGCGCGTCGTCCTCGAAGACGGGCAGGTGGACGAGGCGACCGACCGACATGCTGCCCCCGGACGCGTCCGAGAAGCCGAACGGATTGGTCGTATTCTTGAACTCGCTGAGCTGCCAGGCGAGGTCGCCGGCCTCGTTGTTGTTGAGGATCTGAATGCCGGGCAAGAAGCCGTTGTTGAAGACCGCCTCGAAGGCGTCCTCGGCGAAGGACCGCTCTATGAAGGTGAGCCAGCGGTTGCTGGTGAGGTGCTCGTAGCCGTGGGATTCTGCTGGTTGCCCACGCGGACGATGCCCAGCAGCGGCACCTCGCGTACCTGCAGCCAGAGGTCGGTCACGGCGGGCAGCGGGCCCGAGTCCCGCTTGGTCGGATAGACGGCGTTGTTGACGTTGATTTGATTGACGAAGTCGTACGCGCAGGCCCAGTCGTAGAGTTCGTACATCCGTCCCTCGACACGGAGCCGGGCCTGCCGGAGAGCGACGGTGTCGGTGAGTTCCGGAGTCACGCGCGCTTCGTCGGGCGGCGGCGAGCCGCTCCCCGCCGCCGGCAATGATTCTTCGGTCGGGGGATCGCGACGCTCCATGTCGGCGAGGCGAGCTTCGAACGCGGCGAGCCGGCGTCGATCGGCAACGACGGCCTCGGAGACCTCGTCGAGGCTGCCGAATCCCTCCGCCATGCTCGGCAGGTCGATGCCTGGCTCCTCGGCGGTGATTTCCGGTGCAGCCGGTTCGGGAGGCACGGCCCCGCAGCGGCAGCACGGCGCAGACCGCGATCCCGAGAGCGAACCAGGTGCGTCCTGGGCGAGCAGGGAGAGGCATCAAAGGACCAGGATCGTCAGGGATGGTGGCACGATCCCCGCAGCCGCCATCGTTGGGGAATGAGGTGGACCCCGATTTTCGGGCGCTCTGATAAGGCGGATTCTCCCGGGCGGGAGGCACCCTATCCGGAGCAGGATGATGGCCGGGAAGCGGCGTGTATTTGGGGCGGCGTTCAAGGCCAAGGTGGCCCTTGGCGGCCGCCAAGGGCGACCGGACGACGGCCCAGCTGGCCAGCCAGCTCGGCATCCACACGAGCCAGGTGACGGCCTGGAAGAAGCAGCTCATGGCCCAGGTGGCCGAACGGTTCGCCGACGGGCGACAGCGGCGGACCGAGCAGGCCACGGATGAGGAGGAGCTCCACGAGCAGATCGGCCGCCTGAAGATGGAGGTCGAATGGTTGAAAAAAAGCTGCCGAGGTCGGCTGAGGTCAAGCGGCTATGCATCGATCCCAATCACAAGCACCTGAGCGACCGCACCCCGTCGGAGGTCTACGCCGAGGGCTGACGCGACGAAAGCGTTCGCGCTCACATTTCCGTTGCGTCGGACTCAGAACGAAAGAACACCACCAGGAACACAACCCGTAAACAACCTCGTGGCCGCGCGAGCCCCTTGGTGAGGGTCTCGCGCGGCCACCGCCTCAAGACGCTACACCTTCCACAGGGCCCCCGACTGTCCAACACATGGGGTCCACCTCAGCCTTCCTGGGGATGGCACTGGCGTTGGAGACGGCCTCGGGCCGCCCGCCCTGGAGCCGACGCTGCACCTCGACCAGCTCTCGCGTTATCTCAACCACCTTAATCAGCTCCGCCGGATCAACGAGGGTGACGACCTGCTGCCATCCACGTTTCGCAGCCTGGTGATCAACGACCTCGTCGACATGATCACGCCGGCCCTGACGTGGGCCGCGAACGACCGGGAATGCCTGGTGTGGGCAGCCACGATCCTCGGCAAGGAGCACGACCGCGGCGCCGGGGAGGAACGACGTCGGGGCGTGATGGCGGCGATGCGGTCGCTGTCAGCGCGGCTGCCGGCGGTCCCCCGCCTCCGTGCCGGCGGTGCACGACGCCCGGGAATCGGTCCGGCTGGCCCGGGCGATCGCCGCAATCCGCACCGACGGCCCTCCCTGCGGCGTCGATCCGGACGGCACAACATGGTTGTTTCTCGTCGGCAAGGCGGCGAGCCTCCACGACACGCAGGTGATCGCCGGCGGTCGACCAGTGCGGTTCGTCCTCCTGGGTCACGACGTGATCCGTGTCGACGTTCCCGGCGGCGTGCAGACGATCCCCGCCACTGAGGCCTGCCCTCCGGTCGCGGCCAACGAACGGAAGGCCGCCGTCCGACTGGTGGCCGCGGCCATCGAGACGGGCGTCTGCGGAGCGATCGACTGCAACGGCCACGAACTCGTCGCCATCCACCTCGCCACGTCCAACGGGGTCAGCAGCCGCCTGCTGGTGCCGGTCACCCGGGGGCGGGAGCCAGGCCCCACGCCCTCGGCCCGCGTCGACGAGTTCTACCGGTCGGCCTGCGAGGCCCTCGAGATCGTCGTGCCGGCCTCGTTCATCCCGCCGGAGCGGGCCACGCTGCGGCTGGTGCTTCGCGACGAGGCTCACGGGCTGACGGCGACCGTTTTCTCCTTCCTCGACCCCGCGTTCGACGGCGGC
>VGYP01000365.1 GCA_016872955.1 Planctomycetota bacterium | reverse complement strand
CGCGACAACGTGGCGTGTCTCGACTGGAGCGTCGCCAAGGAGGGCTTTTTGTGCGGCTACCGCTGGCACGGCGAACGCGTCCTGGACGCCGCGAAGTTCACCTGGGCCGATCGGGCATGACGGCCCGGCTAACCGCATGGCGATCAGACGTCGTCCCGCCCCGGCCCGGCATCGACCACCCCGGCCACAGGCCGACTAACCGTGCCGCGTTGTGAAACCTGATGGCCGATCGGGCGTTCAAGCTAGGTGTCGGGTTTGTCGGGTCGGGGGGGAACGGTGCATGACACGGGCGAGGCTGTCCCGCTTTCCGCATGGTTCGTGGCTGCTGTTTCCCGTGCCAAGCCCTCGGCCACGCACCAGCGGAGCGTCTCCCACTCCCTCAGCCTCACGATCCGCGGCCATCCCCACGTCCGCTGGATCAACCACGGCCGCGGAGCGCCGGATGGAATCCGGTGGCGCGCTGCACTTCCTGCCAGCGGACCACGATGACCACACGTTCGTCACCACGACCACCCCTTAGTTCCGCCTGCTGGTGCTGTTCATTCCGTCCGGCCACCTGCACGACGTGGCCGCCGAGGAGGGGGTCCCGGAGGGGGTCGACCGCGCGCGACTCCTGCTCCGCAACGACGCCTTCCTGGAGGCCTGCATGGCCCGCCTGGCCGCACCGGCCGCGGCGTCAGCCCCGATCAGCGGGCTGGCAGCCGAGACGCGGCTACCCGACGGCCCGTCGGGCTCGCGCCGAGCCACTTCGGCAAGAAGTTCAGGCAGTCGACGGGACTGAGCCTGCACCGGTTCGTGAACCGGCGGCGACTGCAGGCATCGCTCGGCATGCTCCGCGACTCCACCGCGCCCCTGGCCCGAGTCTCGTGCGACCTCGGGTTCTCGTCGCAGAGCCACTTCATGAGGTTGTGCAGCGAACTGATCGGGATCACACCGGCCCGGTATCGCAAGCTGCGCAAGGCCAACGTGGGCTGACAGCGCGAGGCCAGCCTGCTCCGTCGAGCGTCATGACGGCATGCCCGCGGCGGCGACGCTTGCTCGACACCGTCTCACGGAATGCCTCCATCGTCGCGGTATTCACCGCACGGAACGGCATGACCAAGGACCAGCCCGATGCGTGTCGGACGGGCCCTCAGCCGGCTGCGCTCGACAAGCGGGCCCCGCCGACCGACACTAGTGGTTTTGCCGGCGGCGGAGTGACCGCCACGGCGGCCCGCAAGGCCCCCCCAACGAGGTTTCACCATGCGGATTTCACGATGGCTCGCCGGCGGCATCATGATGGCCGCCCTCGCGACCGTGGGCCTCCCCTGCCTCGCCGAGGAGCCGGCCCGACCAGCCCGGCTTCTGGCCGTCACCTTCACCGCGGGCTTCCGGCACGGCTCGATCCCCACCGGTGAGGCCACGCTCGAGGAGTTGGGCCGCACCAGCGGCCTGTTTCACGTCGACTTCCTCCGCGATCCGGCAACGTTCAACGAACTCTTCGCCCCGACGGTGTTGGCCGGCTTCGACGGGCTGATGTTCGTCAACACCACCGGCCAGCTGCCCGTGCCCGACCTGAAGGCGATGCTCGAATGGGTCACGGCCGGCAAGGCCTTCATCGGCATGCACGCCGCCACCGACACATTCAATCGGTCCGACGACTACTGCGACTTCATCGGCGGCATCTTCGCGGGGCATCCGTGGAACGCCGGGGGCGAGTACGGGTTCGTGGTCCACGAGCCCGCCCACCGCGTGACCGCCATGTATCAGCCCCGCTTCCGGTGGAGGGATGAGATCTACCAGTACGACCAGCGGTGGAAGCCGGAGAACGTGCGGGTGCTGATCAGCCTCGACATGCCGACGAGCGATCCCCGTGAGCCGTGGCACATCCCCGTGTCCTGGATTCGTGAGTACGGCTCCGGGCGGCTCTTCTACACCAACTTCGGCCACAACGACGCCACCTGGAAAGATCCGGTGTTTCAGAAGCATCTGCTCGAGGGCATCGCCTGGGCCCTTAAGCAATACGACGCCCCGGCCGCGGCGAATCCCGACGTGCAGGCGGCCGAATATGTGCGGAGCGTGATCGCCGCCGCCGCCAAGGCGCTCGGTCGCGAGGCCGACACCGGGAAACTCGTGGCGCGGGCCGAAGCCAGGATCACCCGCGAGCCGGCCTGGGCAACGGGCATGCGGCCGCAGTTGCTCGAGATCCGGGGGCAGCCGGCTGCCGCGCGGATCGATGCGTACAAGAAGGTGATCGAGGCCGTCGAGGCAGACTGAGCCGACGGCGGGCCAGGACGCGGGGCAGACACGATGATGCAGCGATCAACGGGGTGGCTGGCGGTGCTGGTGATCGGCATCGGACCGGCCCTCGCGGCCGACATACGGGCCAGACCGGCGTTCAACCGTGACATCCGGCCAATCCTCTCCGATCACTGCTTCCAGTGCCACGGCCCGGACGCAGACCATCGTGAGGCCGAGTTGCGACTCGACGTTCGCGAGGAGGCGATCGCGAAGGGTGCGATCGTGCCCGGTGACGCGACCGCGAGCAGCCTGGTCGCCCGCATACGGTCGACCGATCCCGACGAAGTGATGCCGCCTCCCACGGCCCACAAGGATCTCGACTCGGCCGCCAAGGAGACGCTCGCCAGGTGGATCTCCGAGGGTGCAGAGTACCAGCGGCACTGGGCCTACGAGCCCCCCAAGAAGGCCGACCCGCCCCCCGGGGCCAACGGCGTCGATCATCTGATCGATGCCCGCCTGGCCGCCCTCGGGCTCGCGGCCGTGGGCGAGGCCGATCGACGCACACTCGCCCGACGACTCTCGTTCGACCTCCTCGGTTTGCCGCCCACGCCGGAGGAGGTGGCCGCCTTCGAGACCGACACGTCACCCAACGCCTATGCGTCGTACGTCGAGCGACTGCTCGCCAGCCCTCACTTCGGCGAGCGGATGGCGGTCAGTTGGCTCGACGTGGTCCGGTTCGCCGACACGATCGGCTACCACAGTGACAACCCTCGCAACATCTGGCGGTATCGCGACTGGGTGATCGCCGCCTTCAACGCCAACAAGCCCTTCGACCGCTTCACCGTCGAGCAACTCGCCGGTGATCTCCTGCCCGACGCCGACGTCGAGACACGGGTCGGCTC
>VGYP01000364.1 GCA_016872955.1 Planctomycetota bacterium | reverse complement strand
GATGTCGAGGTCATAGTCGTCGCGAATCCGTTCCACGATCCGCGCCCGCTGGTGACGGGCATCGCCCACCTCCAGCTCGCGGGTGTGGATCCGCTCTGACAGGGCGGCGGCCTCATCCCGCAGCACGTCGCGGTGCCGGGTCAACGCCTGCCGTCGCGCCTCGGTGCGGGAAGCCTCGTTCTCTGTATGGGCCAGCGCGTCGGCAGCCTGCTGTGCCTCCCAGGCCAGACCGGCCCGGGCGGCGGAGGCCGCCAACAGTTCGAGTTCCCAGCTACGGATCCTCTCGGCCGCCTCCCGGACAGCGGCCTCCATCGTCGCCACGTCGTCCTGACGGGCGGCTATTCGCTCGGCCATTCGCTCGGCCTCGTCCCGGTAGCGAGTGAGCTTTTCCCGCTGCGCTGCCAGGTCGATCCGCAGCCGCTGCAGCTCCTCGGCGATCTCGCTGCGGCTCCGCTCGAGACCATCCACGACGGCCCGTCGGCGTGCGAGTTCGGCCTCACCGGCCTGGAGCGTTGCTGTGGCCTCGGCGACCGAGTCTCGGGCGGTCCGCGCCGTGGCGTCGGCCGCGATGGCATGTCGCTCGGCGTCGTGCACGGCGACTTTGGCAAGCTCGATCGCGTCCTCGGCGGCCCGTTCATCACGGCCGACACGGTCCAGTTCGGCCCGGGCGTCCGCCAGCGCGTCGGCCGACTGCTGCCGTCGCCCCCGGGCGGCCGCCAACTCGTCACCCAGACGGACGAGATCGGCCTCACCGGTGGCGACCTTCGCCATGGCGACGTCGACTGCCTCGGTCGAGGTCCACACGCGTTGTTCAAGGTCGCGGAGTTCGCTGCGGCGGGCGACCAGACCCGAGGCCGTGACCGCGGCGCCGATCTCGAGCCCCGCGGTCGCCGACAGGCAGTCACCGGTGGCCGTGAGGAACAGCGTGCCGACGGGTGCCAGCGACAGCAGGGGCGCAGCCCGCTCGATCGACTCGACCAGCCACGCCCGCCCGAGCAGGCGCCGCACGAGCGCAACATCCGACACCGCTGTCTCCGCGTCCTCCAGCACCAGCCGGTCGAGCCGGCCGACCACACCGTGGTCGGAGGCCGGCTCGAAGTCGTCCGGCTCCCTGAGGGCGGCGGTCGCGATCAGACCGATCCGGCCGGCAGTGCCGGACGCGTCACTGGTGCCGGTAGCCCTCGCCGTGGCGGCGTGCCAGCGGATCGCATCCTCGAGCGAGTCGACGAGCAGACTCTCACCGCAGCGGCCGAGGGCCACGTCGACGAGCCCGGCCCAGGTTGTCGGCACCACTAGCCCGTCGGCGAGGACGCCGGTGAGCCCGGGCAGGGTGTGGGGCACGTCGAGGAGCCGTCGGGCGGCGTCGGAGAGCCCGTCCTGTCTCACCACCAGGTCGCGGAGCACGTCGCGACGCTCACGACAGGCTTCCGCCGCAGCCCGGCCGTCGGCGAGTTGCCGCCAGGCGTCCTGGAGGCGGGCGGTGCCGTCGCGATGCGCCGACTCGGCGGCCTCGACCTCGCGGTGGGAGTACGCGAGCCGTGCCTGCAGCGATTGCAGATGGCCTTCGGCGGCGGCCCGCGCCTCGCCGAGGCGGGCCCGGCGATCCGCCACCAGCTGCGCTTTGTCGCGGGCCGACTCGACCGCAGTCGTCGCCTGGGTGAACCGGCTCTCGGCCGCCTCGGCCGCCGCCTCGGACCGCAGGCGACGCTCTCGCAGCGCGTCGCAGTCGACGGCTGCGGCGGCAACGTCGGCCCGGGCAGCGACGGCGTCGTCCCCGGAACCGGCGACCTGCTGTTCACAGCCGACCAACCGGGCATCCCCGTTGTGCACGGCGGCCGTCGTGATGGCGACCGCCTGCGCGGCGGTCGCGGCTTCCTCCGCGAGCGTGGCCACATCGCGACTGGCGCGGTCGCGGGCCTCGGCCAGACGCGTGCGCTCGTCCCCGAGTTCTCCCCGTCGCGATCGCTGCCACTGTAGCGTGGCGTCGGCGGCCGCCGCCTGCTGGCTCGCTTGGGCGGCGACGGTCCTCAGTCCGCTGATCGCCGCCTGCATCGCCTCGGCCGACGCCGCGAGTGCGGTGAGTTCACCACCGGCCACGCCGGCCAGTCCCTCCGCCTCGGCCAACGTGGCGCGGTCCGCCGTGAGCGTTCGTTCAATCTCGGCGATCGTCACGTCGACACCGGCGAGATCGCGGGTCGCGGCGACGATCCGCAACTGCCGCAGGCGGTCGGTCATGCTCCGCCAGCGGCGGGCGCGAGCCGCCTGGTTGCGGACGGTGTCGAGCCGGGTCGACACCTCTCCCACGATGTCGGCTAGTCGCTGCCGGTTCTGTTCCGCACGCTCCAGCCGCCGGATGGCTTCGGCCCGCCGCGTGCGGAACCGTGTGATGCCCGCGGCCTCCTCGAACACGGCCCGCCGGTCGCGGCCCGAGGCGGTCAGCAGCGCATCCACACGGCCCTGCTCGATCACGCCGTAGGCCTCGGTGCCGGCCCCCGTGCCGGAGAAGACCTCGCGGATGTCCTTGAGCCGGGATGGCTCGCCGTTGAGGAGATATTCGCTTTCACCGCTGCGATAGACGCGACGCATGATCTGCACCTCGTCGGCCGACACGGGCAGTTCACGGTCACGGTTGTCGAAGATGAGCGACACTTCCGCCATGTTGAGCGGCTTCCGGGCCGTCGAGCCGGAGAAGATCACGTCGGTCATCTCCTTGCCCCGCAGGCTGCGGGCGGACTGCTCGCCAAGCACCCACTTTATCGCGTCGACCACGTTCGACTTGCCGGATCCGTTGGGGCCGACGACCGCCGTGACACCCGCGGGAAACTCGAACCGCGTGCGGTCGGCGAAGCTCTTGAAGCCGAACAGCTCGAGCGACTGCAGCCTGGTCATGAACGTTCGTCCGACCGCTCGGCGTCGCCGGCTGCTACGCCGGGGGCGTCGTCGTCGCGGGCGGAAGCCTCCTCGTGGATGGCGGGACGGCCGTCGAACGCGTTGGGGAGGGCATCGAAGACCACCCGGCTGTCGAGGAACCGACCGGCGGCGGCCTGCTGTAGGAACTGCACGGCATCGGGATAGCCGCCTCCGAGATCGACGATCGCCCGCACGATCGCCGTCGCCTCGGCGGGCACCTCGGCCTGCTTGTCCG
>VGYP01000363.1 GCA_016872955.1 Planctomycetota bacterium | reverse complement strand
GTGATCTCGAAGTCGGCCCTGGGGCTGACCGATTCCCGCATTGATCCCTGCCACACGGCTCGCGAGTGCTTGGCGAAGGCCGCCGGCGACAAGGTGCATGCGATCCGGCTCTACATGCGCGAGACCGGCGACGACCTCGACCGGGCCCGGAAGGTCATCGAGTCGAACATGGTGATGGGCTGGTGAGCCGCAGGAACAGCAGCGCGGTGCCCGCCACGGCCGCCGCCGCGGCCACGCCCGAGCCGTCGAACGCGGCACGCGGTTCCGCGAGCACCAGCGTCACGAGCTGACTTGGTGTGCCCAGGCCGCCGTTGTCGGCCACCGCCACCAGCACACGGCGGCCGTCGGGCAGCCGGGGGCCGGTGCAGAGTCCCTCCAGATTGCAGCCCAACGCGTCCTGCCAGAGCGTCACCTTCGCGACGGCCAGGTCGGGCCTGAGGGCGAGGTCGCCGGTCACGGCAGAAACGTCCGCAGCGGCGTTCGTGTCGACCAGCGCGATGCGGCTGGTGAACGGTGGCAGTCCGGGGGCGGCCGACCGCTCCAACGCCAGGAGGCGACCGTCTCCCAGCGACGCCAGGGCGACGAGGCCGGCCAGCGGCTGGCCGGAGAGCACGCGGACGAAGGCGTGTGGCGGATCGACGACGTAGGCGAACTGGGCATCGTGCGGCTCGCCGCCGGCGCCGGGCACGGCGATCCGCACCAGCCGCACCACCGTCCCTGCACCGTCGGAGACGCTCGGCCCGTCGCTGGGCAGCGCGTCCTCGGTGGCGGTCCAGATGAACCGGCCGTCGGGATCGACGGCAAGCGACTCGAGACCCCGCTGCTGGCGACGGGTGGCGAACATCGCGGGGATCGGCACGATCCCCAGCAGGGTGCCCCGCTCGAGATCGATCGCCCGGATCGCCGGCGTGTCCTCCTCGCAGACGAGCAGGCAGGTGGTGGGCACGGCGACGCCGCGGGCCCGGCGGCGGTCGGCGATCCGCGTGGCGAGCGCCGGCGGGCAGGGGGAGACGTCCTCGTAATCGTGCGGTTCGCCGAGGGTCACCCAGCGAAGGTCGGAAATCGACTCCGGCATGCCACGCGGCGAGAGTGCAAGCCGGAAGAGCAGCAGCCGGTCGCTGTTGTCGAGCACAGTGGCGAAGCGGTCGTCGCCGAGCCACGTGACGCCGCTGAGGCCGGTGACCGGGGAGTCGCCGCCCGCGGCCTCGTCGCTGAGCGTGAGCGAGCCCGCCAGCGAGATGCTCGGCAGCTTGCGGTCGTCGGCCGCCGCAGGGCAGGCGATCAGGAGGACGGCGCAGAGGGTCAGCCAGGACCGCGGAAGACGCATGTCCCGAGCCTACCACCGGGCCCGGGCGAAGGCGGCGACGTGGTCAGCGGATCGGCGGCTCCGCCTGGAACGCGGCGCGTTCGACTCCGCCCGTGGGCTGGTCGCCGGCCAGGATCGTTCCGCCGGCTCGATAGTTCGCTGTGCCGCCAGGACGGTAGCCCGGGTCGGGGCGGCGCTGCGGCGGTTGGATGGCGCCGGGCAGGACGTCGGCCGCCGCGGGAGGCGACGCTGGAACGGGAGCCGCTGGCGGAGGCAGTAACGGCACGGCGGACGGCACCGCCGGGGGCAGCGGCGGGAACGCGATGGGCGATGCGGGCGGCGGTGCAGGGACTGCAGCCGGGGCCACGGGTGGCGGCGGCAGGACCGCGGTGCGTTCGACGGCGGGGGCTGGCTCGAGCGAGGCCGGCGGCGGTGTGTTCGGGAAGCGGCTTCCCGACGCCTGGCCGTACCGCAGGTCGGCAGGCGGCGCGGCGGGCTGGGCCGCCCACGATTCCGACCCGCGGGCGTCGGCCACGCGGATGCCCTCGGCACCGGCAGCCGGCGGGGGAGCCTCACCGAAGTCGGGAGCGGCGGCGAGTCCGGCGGTGACCGCGCTGGCCGCATCGGCCGCGGCCGGCCCCGTCGGCTGGAGACCGGCATAGCGGCCCACCTGGGGGCCGATGCGTTCGCCCTGGGCGTCGGCAGCGGGCACCTGCGCGAGTGGGGGTGCGGTCGGCGTCATCGGCTGGGTCGTGCCGTAGGTGACGCTCGCCGGCTCGATCACCGGCGTCGCAGCCGCGGCGTCCTTGCGGGGCGTCTCGGCGAGCGAGTAGGCCTCGGGCGTCTCGGTGGTCGGGTATGGCTTGGCCGCCTCGGATGGCTTCGTGACCTCCTTGTCGAAGGCCGGCGCTGCGGTCAACTCGGAGGCCGGCGGCGTGCCGCCGAAACTCCACCAGGACGGCTTTGCGCCCCAGGTGCCAGACTTGCAGCCCACGGCCAACGCCACGAGCAGGACCGGAGCCCACAGGCTGCAGTCGCCAACGAGGTCGATCCATCGCCGATTCCCAACGCCTGCCATGCGACTCGCGCTCCGCGGGATGAGAACTCCAGTGCGGGGCAGGGAATAGAAGAAGCCGCGGGACCGCGTCAAGCCTGACCCGCTCGGGAGCGGGCTGACCGCCGGCCTGCGGCACCGCAGGCCGAGGACGGGAGCAAACTCGGTAGCCTGGGAAAGTCCGGGGGCAGATTAGGCCCAGGGAGATCCGCTCGGCAGACTGTCAGCCGCGGCCGCCGGCGAACCGCTTCCCGATCGCGTCCCAGTCGATGACGTTGGAGAACGCGGCGACGTAGTCGGCCCGGCGATTCTGGTAGAGCAGGTAGTAGGCGTGCTCCCAGACGTCGATGCCCAGTAGCGGCTTGTTGCCGTGCATGATCGGGCTGTCCTGGTTGGCCGTGCTCTCGATCAGGAGTTTGCCCCGCGGATCGAGCGACAGCCACGCCCAGCCGCTACCGAACCGCTTCATCGCGGCGTCGCTGAAGGCATTCTTGAAGTTCTCGAAGCTGCCGAACGTGCTCTTGATGGCGTCGCCCAGCGTGCCGCCCGGCTCGCCCCCCTTGCCCTTGCCGAGCGACTCCCAGAAGAGCGAATGGTTGGCATGGCCGCCGCCGTTGTTGCGGACGACCGTGCGAATGGCCTCGGGCACCTTCTCCAGATCGGCGATCAGCTTCTCGACCGGCAGCGCTGCTAGGTCGGCGTGTCCCTCGAGCGCCTTGTTGACGTTGGTGACGTAGGCCGCGTGGTGCTTGCCGTGATGGATTTCCATCGTGCGGGCGTCGATCGAGGGCTC
>VGYP01000362.1 GCA_016872955.1 Planctomycetota bacterium | reverse complement strand
CGCGCGCAAGGGCGTGCCTGACCACATCCGCAGCGACAACGGCTCGGCGGAGGTGCGATGGCTCCAGTGGTGCTCCCGAAATCAGTGCCACAGCCGCTCGACCGGGTTGAGTTCCGGCGAGTACGGCGGCAGGAACAGCGGGGTGATCCGCCGAGGCCATCGCAGCTTGTGCGAGCAGTGCCAGCCAGCTCCGTCGAGGATCATCACGGCGTGTTTGCGGCGACGGAGCCTGCTCGCCGCCGCATCGAGGAACGCCTGCGTCGTCTGCGGCTAGACGTTGAGGCCTCCACCGGCCGCGGGCAGTGTGACGGCGAGCGTGAAGGAAACGGGCTTGTCGAAGTTCGGCTGGCCGAGGGACGCCCAGGAGTGCCTGAGCTATTGCAGGTCCAGATGGACCGAGGCCAGCGGTTGCGTGCACGCGGGATGCGCCAGAAAGACGTGGAATCCTGGCAACGCCAGGCCCGGTGCCGCCACGACCGGATCGCCCAACGCCAGTGCGAGCGCCTGGAACACACGCGCGGGCAGCCACCCGAAGCGGTCGCCCAGGAGTGGCTTGAGGTCCCCCGCCAGCCGCTGGTAGTCGTCCCGCCGTTCTCCCGGAATGTCCAGGTAGGTGGCCGCCCCGAGCGTGAAGCACGGCAGCGGACCCCGCTGCATCCACCGTGGCCGTGCCTCGATCACGAGCCGGCGGGTTGCTGCACACTCGGCGGCGTCGAGAAGATCGAAACGGTGCATGAGCGGGCCTCCGGAAACCGCCTGCCGCGCTGGGCGTGGTTGTATTCGACCCGGCCACCGCCGGACCTTCCGCGGGATCTCGCCCGCCGCGGCCGCCAGGCGCGGTGACTGTGAGGCTGCTTTCGGCCCGGCTATCCTGCCCCGGTCCGCGCACCCTCGGGAAACATCCCATGAAGCGTCCTCTGCAGGCCGTCGCGCTGGTTCTGGCCGCGAGCATCGCGGGCCCGGTCGCCGTGGCCGCGCCCGTGAGCCTCTTCGATGGCCGCACCTTCGCCGGCTGGGAGGGAGACATCGACGGCGTCTGGAAAATCGTCGCTGGCACGATCGTCGCCGGATCACCGGACGTGCGGCAGGAGCACAACGACTTTCTTTGCACCCGTCGGCAGTTCGCGAACTTCGAACTCCGGCTGGCGATCAAGCTCGAGGGCAGCGAGGGTTTCGTGAACTCCGGTATCCAGTTCCGGAGCGCCCGCATCCCCAACGACCACGAAGTGAGGGGCTACCAGGCCGACTTCGGCGCCGGCTACGAAGGCGCACTCTACGACGAGTCGCGGCGCGACCGGATCCTCGCCAAGCCGACCGCCGAGGTGATCGCTAAGGCCTACAAGCCCGGCGCCTGGAACGACTACCGAATCCGCGCCGAAGGACCGCGCATCCGCCTGTTCCTCAACGGCGTCCAGACCGTGGACTACACCGAGACCGAGCCCGACATCGCCGCCAGCGGCGTGATCGGGCTGCAGATCCACGGTAACGCGAAGGTTCGCGTATCGTTCAAGGACATCGTCATCGAGGAACTGCCGTAGCGGTCCCCAGGTGGCAGCCCTGGCCGCCCGCCGGCCCCTCCGGCAGCACGATGGCCCGCAGCGCTTCCACCAGCATCACCGCCGCGAGGGCCAGCAGCACGAGACCGGCCCAGGGGACGGGGTCAGCCGGCAGCACGAGCCCGTCCGCACCGCGGAAGCTTGGCAGTGTCATGATGGTCAAGGCCCAGGTGCTCATCGTGTACATGAAGAGCGTGGGGAGCCCGGTCACGAGCCAGACCCAGGCGGCACGGCGGGTGCGCCACAGCCAGACCGTCACGCCCAGGAGCGTGAGGGCGGCGAGGAGCTGGTTGCTCGCGCCGAACAAGTTCCAGAACATCTTCCAGGCCGGCACGGCGTTGCCCGCCGCATCGGTGTTCGGCCGCAGCAGGAAGATCAGCGGCACGCCGGCCGTCAGCGTGGTGCCCAGCCACGCCCCCGCCCGACCGGAGAGGCCGGTGAGTTCCTCGAGGATGTAGCGGCCCAGCCGCGTGCAGACGTCGAGCGTGTCGTAGACGAAGGTCGTGAACGCCATCAGCGCCAGCGACACGCCGACGGTCGCGGGTACGCCGAGAATCTCGAGAAACTGGCCCATGCCCAGGGCGTAGATGAAGTTGGGGGGCTGCTGTGCCCGCGGATCGCCCGGGGGCAGAACCATCACGCAGCATAGGCTGACGACCGCCACGAGCGACTCCAGCAGCATCGATCCGTAGCCGATCGGGCGGGCGTCGGTCTCGCGGCGAAGCTGCTTGCTGGTGGTCCCCGACGCGACCAGCGCATGAAAGCCGGAGCAGGCGCCGCAGGCGATCGTGATGAACAGCAGCGGGGCCACCGACCAGGGGGCCCCGGCCACCGGTGCCGAGAACGCGGGCCATGTGATGGCCGCGTCTCCGGCGACGAGCCGGTCACCGGCGACGAGGCCAACCGCGCCGCCGATCAGCACCACGTAGAGAAAGCAGCCACCGAGGTGGCCTCGCGGCTGGAGCAAAAGCCACATCGGCACCATCGCCGCCACTACGCAGTAGGCCAACAGCAGCACGCCCCAGATCTTCTGGGCGGTCGCGTCACTCGTGCCAAGCACGGCGGCCAGATCGAAGGGCAGGGACTGCCCTCCCCGGATCGCCAGGCCGACGAGCGGCACGAACACGGCCGTGGCTGCCCAGAGCGGCATCCGGCCGTACCGCAGGCAGAGACCCATCGCCATCGGCAGCAAGAGATAGAGCAGACTCGAAGTGGCGATCCCGCCCCCCGAGACCGCCTCGCCGTTCTCCAGCACCTGCCGGCCCACGAAACTCGATGCCGTCACGTCGGTGAAGGCCACGACGATGTAGATCAACGCAATCCAGACGAACGACAGGAAGAGCACGTAGGCGCGGCGACTCATATGATCACGAACCACTTCGGCGATCGAGCGGGCGCGGTGGCGGACGGAAGCCACCAGCGCCGTCAGGTCGTGGACGCCGCCGATCAGGATGCTGCCGGCGAGAATCCAGGCCAGCGCCGGCACCCAGCCGAACGACGCCCCAGCCAGGATTGGTCCCACGATCGGTCCGGCGGCGGCGATCGCCGAAAAGTGCTGGCCCAGCAGTAGTTGCGGAGGGATCGGCTCGTAGTCAACG
>VGYP01000361.1 GCA_016872955.1 Planctomycetota bacterium | reverse complement strand
CTGGCCCTCGGCCTCGTTGGTTCCCTCGCGGCCGCCGAGCCGCTCGCCGGCTCGCCGCCCTACAAGAAGGGCGATCGACTGCGCCCGCGGCCGCCGGTGGTCGCGCCTCCGACCGCCAGCACCCAGGAGGCCCCGGGTCGCGCGCCCAGCGATGCGGTCGTGCTCTTCGACGGGCGCGATCTTTCCCAGTGAATGGAGTTCAACGCCCGCACCGGCATCGACGATCCCAGCCTGCCGCCCAAGTGGCGCGTGAAGGACGGCTACGCCGAGGCGGCGGGCAACAACATCCAGACGCGCGCGAAGTTCGGCGACTGCCACTTTCACGTCGAGTGGCGCACGTCGCCCGAGGAGGCGGCCATCGGCGGCGAGCGCTTCGACCAGCACCTCGGCAACAGCGGCATCGAGTTTGGCGATCATCCGGAGATCCAGATTCTCGACAGCTTCCGGAACGACACCTATCCGGACGGCCAGGCGGCGGCGATCTACGGCTATTTCCCGCCGCGGGTGAACGCCAGCCGCCCGCCCGGCGAATGGCAGAGCTACGATATCTTCTACACCGCGCCGGTGTTTGAAAACGGTCGCAGGGTGAAAAGCGCGACCTACACCGTCCTGCACAACGGCCTGCCGGTGCAGCTCGCGGTGGAGGTCAAAGGCGACGCGGTCGAATGCCGGATCAAGTTCCGTCCGCATGGCGGGCAACTCCGCTACCGCAACATCTGGGTGCGGCCCCTGCACGCTTACGACGAGGCCGCCGGCCAGCCGCTGCCACCGGGCGCGCGCACCACCAATCCCTTTCCCCGCCCGCCGGCCAAGGCGAAGGCCAAGTCGCCGTGAACGTTCCTCCTCCCTCCCTCGGCCCAGCGGGCGGCAACCTGACCGATCGCCCGGTCGCCGGAGATTCCCTTCAAAATCCGCCCCCACTCGCTGGCGCTCGTAGCCACGAGCGCCAGCGAGTGGACCGGCGCGATTAGTTATCGCTTATGTCCATCCACGCGCGCCTCTCGCCGGCAGCGGCCACGCCCCGCCGCCACTTTCTGAAGCTCGCCGTCGCCGCCGCCGGCGTCTGCGCCACGGCCCAATCACCCCTGCGCGCGGCGGCGCCGCGCCGACGGACGGGCGAGAAACTGAAGCTCGGCCTGATCGGCACCTCCGGCCGGGGGCGCAACATGATCCGCGACCTGCTCCAGCTCGACGAGGACGTGGTCGCGCTCTGCGACGTCGATCCAGCGCGCTTGGCCGAGGGCGCCGGCATCGCCGCGCCGAAGTATGCGGGCGCGCGACAGTATCGCGACTATCGGAAGATGCTGGAGCAGGAAAAGGAACTCGACGCCGTGATCGTGACGACGCCCGATCACATGCACGCGCCGATCAGCCTCCTGGCGATGTCGCGCGGCCTGCACGTGTTCTGCGAGAAGCCCCTCGCCCGCACGGTCGGAGAGGCGCGGCGGATGCGCGATCTCGCTCGCACGAGCGGGGTCGTCACGCAGATGGGCACGCAGGGGAGCGCCTCGCACGCCCTGCGCCGGGCCGTCGAAGTCATCCGCGCCGGCGTGCTCGGCACCGTGCGCGAGGTGCACGTCTGGACCGACCGCACGCCGAAACTGCAGAAGGACAACGTGGGCTCCGCGGCGGTGCCGGCCGGCATGAATTGGGACGACTGGGTCGGCGTCGCTGCGCCGCGGCCCTACAGCCGCAACCTCCATCCTTTCGCGTGGCGGTGGTGGACCGGCTTCGGCACCGGGCCGCTGGGGGACATGGCCTGTCACTTGACCAACATCGCGTTTCGCGCGCTCGATCTCGTGGACCCCCCGGAGATCGACGTGGCGGTGGGCGAGCCGCCGGCGCCCGGGATGTTTGGCGCGGGCAGTCGCATCGTGTATCGGTTTCCCGAGCGCGCCGGCCGGAAACCGGTCACGCTCACGTGGTACGATGGCGGCCGACAACCCGACCTGGCCCTGCTCGAGGCGCACGGCATCCCGCAGCAGTTCGCCAAGGTGCCGGGCTCGGAGAAGCTGATCATCGGCGACAAGGGCGTCCTCTACGGCGACGCCTATCTGAAGCTCAACGACGAGCCGCGCTTCAACGGCGTGGCCAAACACCCCGCTTGCCTGGCGATCCCGGAGTCGATCGCCCGCGCCCGGCAGCAGGGCACGCTCGGGCACTACCAGGAATGGATCGAGGCCTGCAAAGGCCAGGGCACGACCTATGCGGGTTTTGAGATCGCCGCCGCGCACACGGAGATGGTCACGCTCGGCACCGTCGCCCTGCAACTCGGGCGCCGGATTCGCTGGGATCCGGTCGCGATGCGCGTGCCCGGCGAACCGGCGGCGGATGCCCTGCTGCGGCCCACCTACCGGCCCGGCTTCACGATTTCCTAACCGTAAAGATGCCGCCGAAATCGGGACAACGTCGTAGCTGCCGAGGCTTGCCCGCCGGGGCGGGTAACGAGGCTGTCGGAACCGGCCCACCGATCGTTCTGCCTCCTGACGTCGGCAGCCACACTAGGCTCCATCGTTACGGCGTAGCCGCCTTTATCCCAACGCGACTCGAGGCCGCAACCAATGCTGCCGCGGACTTAATCGTTCCTCGTTCTCGTACTCGTTCCTCGTTCTCGTCGGGAGAACGACGAACGAGAACGATGAAATCGTCGAGAAACGGCACGAAGGGAATCCACGATAACAAGCTCAAAACGGCTTGTCGCACATGTCTATCTGCCCCCTTCCAGCGCCGTCGGGTGCCTACAGTTCAGGCGGGCTAGGCCGACCCTTTTTCCGATGACCTGCTGCACCCGTCAGATTGTATTCTGTCTCGCCACCCTGTTCGCGACTGTCGTGCGCTTGCCCGCGGCCGACGCCGCCAAGGCCAAGCCCGCCCCCGACCCCGCGCTCGCGCCGATCACCGACGTCCCGGGCCTGCCGCGCGTGCTGCTCATCGGTGACTCGATCTCCATCGGCTACACGCTGCCGGTGCGCGCGGCGCTGGCCGGCAAGGCCAACGTCCACCGTCCGCCGGGCAACTGCAGCTCCACCGGCTACACGCTCTCGAAGCTCGACGAGTGGCTCGGCCGCGGGAAGTGGGACGTGATCCATTTCAACTGGGGCCTCCACGACGCCAAGCTCCCGCCCGACGGCGTGCGGCATGCGCCGCCCGACGTGTAC
>VGYP01000360.1 GCA_016872955.1 Planctomycetota bacterium | reverse complement strand
GGGAAGATCGTGAACCTGAGGTGAGAACTCCCCCTTGCACCAGTAGAGCCGGCCGTCGCGGCCCAGGGAGGGCCCGTGCACGTCGTTGCCGCAATGCAGCGGCACCTTGCCATGGAACCATTCCACCCGCTCGTCGGCCACGCCGTCATCGTCGGTGTCGGTGAGCTTCCAGATCCGGGGCGGCGCGGCGACGTACAGCGACCCGCGATGCCACTGGGTACCCTGTAGCATCATCAGCCGATCGGCGAACACGGTCTGGCGGTCGAAGCATCCGTCACCATCGACGTCCTCGAGTCGCACCACACGGTGCCGCGGATCGGCCTGCTGCTTCTCAAGCGCGACGTTGGACCCGCTCGAATCGGCGACGTAGAGCCGGCCTCGCTCGTCGAAGGCGACCGACACGGGACGGTCGACGAGCGGGGGGCCCGCGACCCGCTCGACGGTGAAGCCGTCCAGCACGGTGAGCGTGAGGCCCTCGAAGGCGAACTCAGCGGCCGGCGCGAGGCCGGCGCAGGCACTCGCCACGGTGATCATGGCCAGGAAGAGGCGTTGGCTCATGACTACGGCCTCCGGGGTCGGGGGATGCCGAAGTGGTGCAGCACGTTCCGCATCAGCGCCTGCAACGTGGGGTCGGCCGAGAGCGCCCAGCCCGCGCCGATGGCACCGGCATGGAAGACCTTTCCGCCCTGCGGCCGCTCCCAATAGATCAAGTCGGCGACGGTGCCGTCGGGCGAGGCCGAGCCGGCGGTGAAGTAGTCGAGGGCGTGGCGACCGGCCCGCACGCCGCGGGCGAGCGTGACGATGCCGGGGGGCTCCGTGGGCAGGTCCGTCCCCGCTGGCACGCGACCGGTGATGCCGACCAGCCGGCTGACGCGGACGTCCCACTCGTGCCCCACGGCCCGCGGCAGGCCGCCGTCGACCGCGTGCCCGAATGTGGCGTCCTTCGCCAGACCGATCGGCTCGGGCTCCTGGAACAGGACGTGTTCGGGCGTCTCCACGTGATAGACGCCGAAGTCGGCGGCCTCGGTCCCGGCCCAGCCGTCGCACTCCAACCCGACCACCCGCCAGGCCGGCCGGCCACACTCCCGCAGCAGGCTGCCACGTCGGCCGTCATGGCTGTGATACAGCTCGCCGGTGGCTCCGTCCACGCGGCCGCCGATCCGCTCGTCGAGCTTGCGGCACTCCATGACCGTACCGGCTTCGTTGAACGACACCCGCCAGAACATCGTGTTGCCCGAGAGCACCACGGCCGTGCCACCTCGGCGAAGATAGGCGTCCAGCGTGTCGAGGGCCTCGCTCGACCAGTACTCGCTGTGGCCGTTGATCAGCACGCTGGCGTAGCCGTCCAGAAGCCGCGGGTCACGGTGCAGGTCGAAGTCGGTAGCGCAGTCGAAGTCGTAGCCGTTCTCCTCCAGCCACACGTGCGCGAACCGCTCGCCTCGGGCGAGGTGGCTGTAGCCCACCTGGGGCTTGCTGTAGAGCACGTCGGGGCCGGCCGCGGGCCACGGGAGACGGGTGCCCATCTGGTACGTGGGCTGGCCGGCGTGGTGATTGCGATAGCAGGAGTAGGCGGGCGCGGCGGGATGGGCGAGCTGATGGCCGTACGTCGGCCAGAAGGAAGCCGCAGGCTGGTTCACGCAAAACGGCGTCGCGGCGTAGGCCAGCCAGGTGTTCGTCGAGCAGAGCACCAGCAGCGGCGGTGGCGGCCGTCCCGGTCGCCTGCGGACGACGAAGGTCACCCAGGCCACCCGCGGCTTACCGCCGCTCTCGAAAACGAAGCGGGCCGCGTGGATGCCCGGCTGCGCCGTGTCCGGGATCGCAACCGTATGCGACACCTCCCAGCCGCAGTCGTAGAGATCGTCTCCCGCGAACCGCAGGCCGTGGCCGCGGGTACCGTCGCGGGCCGGGTCGTAGCGATCCCCGTATCGCTCGACGCGGGCGGCGTCGAACGATGGACCGCCGATCATCCAGGTCGCCAGGTTGACGATCCGGCCGTGGGCGGCCCGCGGCCCGACGTCGCCGATCACGTCACCATGCTCCTCGGTCAGCGGCCAGCAGGCCACCAGCTCCTGCGCGGACGGCACCGCGGTGCCGCGGTTCGCGAACCGGTCGGCGACCTCGGCGGCAGTCAACGGTCGGCCGTGCACCGCGGGCATCGCCAGGTCGCCCTCCAGGAATCGCCCGGCCGCGGCATCGACCTCGGAGGCGGCGAGCAGCAGCGGGCCGTCGGGAACCGCGAGACCACCCTCGAAGGCGGCCGTCGCCGCTTCCTGGGCGTCGATCCAGAGCGTGGCCTTGCCCGCGGCCCATTGCACGACCACGTGGTGCCAGCGGCGAGCCGCGAGGTTGCCGCCGACGAGACCGACCGGCCCCCAGGCCTCGACCCGGCCGTCGGCCGTGAGTCCGAGGCCGATACCTCCCGCCCGCGGTCCCTGGGAGAAGAAGATCTGCTCGCCGGCCGGCCGAAAGGGCCGCACCCAGCACTCCAGCGCGAGGGCGGTCACGGTGGCGGGAATCCCCTGCTCGACGACCACGAACGACCCGGGCCGGATCGGCTGGGGCCGGCCGGGAAACTCGCCGACCTCGACCAGCGTCTCGTCGCTCGTCGGGTCGTCGATGCGTGCCCCGGGCCTCACGATCGTGAGCCGATAGGGCACGGTGCTGCTCACCCGCAGGACGAGGGCCGCGCCCGCGTCGAGCCCGTGGGTATCGGCATACGCATGCAGGCCGGGTACCTCGATCGCCCGGGGCCGGGTCACAGGGGCCGGCGGCGTCTCCGCCGCGCTGCCGGGCCGGCCGCGGGCCGCCAGCGCCGCCGCCACACCGACGCCGGTCTCGTTGATCGCGGTGCGTCGCGAGATTCGTCGCATGCTGAATGACCTCTCGCCGGTCCTGCGTGGCTGTGGCCCCGGTCAATCCCCGGGTAGCGGATGGAGTTCGACGAGCCGAAAAAAGATCTCGGCCCCTCAGACGGCAGTATAAGACGTCCTCCCGCATATGAGCCGTCGGTCGCCTCGAGAATCTTCGTGCCGTTCAAAACATAGATCTTGAGCAGAATCTGTGGGTAAGAACAGGTTCTGAACGCGCCTCAGCATGATCTCCACGAGGTGCCGGCAGCCGCCAGGATATTGCGAAGCGTGGCGAGCCCTCGGTGCGTGGAGG
>VGYP01000359.1 GCA_016872955.1 Planctomycetota bacterium | reverse complement strand
CGGCCCACGGCGATCGCCCCGGCGGCCCGCTCGGACAAAGGGGTGCCGCAGCGTGGCCGGAACCGTCGATCGGCGAGCACTGCCGCACCGCGGCCGCAGACCCCCACGACCGCCAGCGCGCTTCGGCCCGGCGGCGTCAGCAGGGCGATTCGCACCGCGGGCGATGCCGATGTCCCACCCGTCCCCTGGCCGTTGGAAACGTGTTGCTCAGCCATGTCGATGAAACTCTCCAACCGGCACGACCTGCCGCCGGCCGTTGTACTCCAGGCGTCCGGCGGCCGCCGCACGACCGTCAGAATGCTCCTCGACGGGCCGCCGAGAGGGCGTTTTTTGGGTCCGGGCCGCCCGAGCGGACCGGCGGGCGCGGCATAGTTGGGGAAGCGGATCCGCCTCGGCCCCCGAGAACACGATGGACGGCTTTTTTTCCAAGGTCTTTCTGCTGGCGGTCATCGTCGCCGGCTTCGCCTTCACCGGTGACCTGAACTGGGTCGCGGACCGTGGCCTGCGGGTGCTCAGCGCCACCGACGTGACGCCCCCCTCAGCGGCCCGCGGGCCGCTGCCGGCCGTCGAGCCGCCTCCGCCCACGGCTGTGACGTCACCCGCCGCCGCGGCAGCCCCGCGTCCACAGCCCGGCCAGGCTGCCGCAGCCCGCCCTGCGGCAGGCATCCGGCCGCCGGCCGTGGGCCCCGACGCCGTGGCCTGGTCGACCCTCGAGTCGGGCGATCGCGTCCTGGTCTGGCTGGGAGGTCGCGTGGCTCGCTGCCTGGCGATCGACGTGGTCGATCCGGCCGCTGGCGAGGCGCTGGCGTACGAGGTGGCCGGCCCGGTTGACGCGGGGCGACCATTGATTGCCGCCGCACCACCGGCGCGGGTGATCGTGGGTCGGCCGGCGGCCGGGCGTCCGCCAGCCGCGCTCGCCAAGGGCGGCATGCTGCACGTCGCGCCGGCGGGAATCGCCGCCGTTGGCGACGCGGGGCGTTGGCTGGGGCCGATCGAGGGCCTGGCGGTAGACCACGAACGCCGACCGTGAGATCACGGAGCCGCACGACTCGAGCAGGTGCCGGCCAAGCCGCTCCTTCGCTGGGCTATCCGCCCTCGCCTTCGCCGTCCGTCTGGCCCACCCGCTTTCGTGACAGGCCGATCTTCCGCTCGTCGACGTCGACCCGCAGCACCTTGACCTCGATCGGGTCGCCGACCTTCACGACCTCCTCGGCGTTCTCGACCTTGTCATCCGAAAGCTCGGAGATGTGGAGCAGCCCCTCGAGGCCGTCCTCCAGGCCCACGAACACGCCGAAGTTGGTAATCTTCGTGATCGTGCCGTTGACGACGTCGCCGGGCTTGTAGCGGGCGGGGATGTCGCCGGTCCACGGATCGTCGCTCATCTGCTTGAGGCCCAGGGCGATCCGCCGCCGCTGCTGGTCGACCGAGAGCACCTTGCACTCGATCTCCTGCCCCTTCTCCAGCATTTCGCTGGGGTGGGTGACCTTGCGGGTCCACGACATGTCGGTGACGTGCAGCAGGCCGTCGATGCCGTCGTTGATTTCGACGAAGGCGCCGTAGTTGGTGAGATTGCGGACCACGCCCTTGACGACAGCGCCGGGGGGATAGTCGGCCGCCACCTTCTCCCAGGGATTCTGCTGGGTCTGCTTCATGCCCAGCGAGATTTCCTGCTTCTCCTTGTTGATGGCCAGCACCACGACCTCGACCTCATCGCCCGGCTTGACCAACTCGCTGGGGTGGCTGACTCGCTTTGTCCAGCTCATCTCGGAGATGTGCACGAGGCCCTCGACGCCGTCCTCCAGCTTCACGAAGGCGCCGTAGCTCATCACGTTGACGACCGTGCCGTTGCAGACGGTACCGACCGGATACTTCTCGGCCACCTTCACCCAGGGGCTGGCCGTCCGCTGTTTCATGCCCAGGGCGATCTTCTCGCGGTCCCGGTCGATGTGCAGCACCTGCACCTCAAACTCCTGGTCGATCTGCACCATCTCGCTCGGGTGACCGATCCGCGCCCACGACATATCGGTAATGTGGAGCAACCCGTCGATGCCGCCCAGGTCGACGAAGGCGCCGAAGTCGGCGATGTTCTTGACGACGCCGCGGCGGACCTGGCCAACCTCGAGCGTCTCCATCAGCTGTTTCTTCCGCTCCGCCCGCTCCTGCTCGATCAGGGCCCGGCGGGAGACGACGATGTTGCGACGGGCCTCGTCGATCTTGAGCACGAGGCACTGAATCGCCCGGCCGCAGTAGTCGCCGATGTCGGCGGGCCGGCGGATGTCGACCTGGCTGGCGGGCAGGAAGACGTTGACGCCCGAGATGTCGACCAGCAGGCCGCCCTTGATCTTGCGGGTCACGAAGCCGGTGACCACATCGTTTTCCTTGACGCTCTCCATCACCCGGAGCCAGTCCTCGATCCGCCGCGCCTTGCGCTTGGAGAGGGTGATCAGGCCCCGCTGCTCTTCCAGCCCGCCGTCCTCGAACTCCTCGAGCAGCACCTTGACGAGGTCGCCCACCTGCGGCGGCGGCTCGGACTCGTCCCACTCGTTTCGCGGGATGTGGCCTTCGCTCTTGTAGCCCACGTCGACGAGGACGAACTCGTCGTCGACCCGGAGTACTTTTCCTTCCAGGACCGCGTTTACCGCCAGCGTAGCCGTCCCCACCGCGTATTCGCCGTCACCCGCCCCGGCCAGCGCCAGTTCGATTTCCTTGTCGAGATCTTCTCCAGTTTCCAGTTCGCGGATGAGATTGCGGTTGACCATGCGTGGGGGGTTCGGGGAAGAACTTCGGGCGGGGAAAGGGGAAGCGGGTTGCGCGGGCCACAAAATCGAGCCACGGAGTGTAACAGTCGCCGGAGGCCCGAACAATCGACGAGCCGCTGCCGCGGCCCATTTTCCCCGACCCGCCCCGCCCGGCCCCGGCTCTTCCCGCCGCCATCCGACCGCCGATCCCTTCTGCGTCGGACCGCGGATGGAGCCGTCGCATGCTGTCCCGCCGCAGATTGATCGTCTCGGGAGTGACCGGCTGGGTCGTCCCAGTCGTGGCCCGAGGCCAGTTGGTCGAGCCACCGCCCCACGCCATCGGCCCGGCTCTCGGGGACGCGCGGGTGCAACGCTACCGGGTGGGGCTGGTGGTCAAGGCTGTGGGGGGGCCGTGCGGCGGGATCCACGCCACGCT
>VGYP01000358.1 GCA_016872955.1 Planctomycetota bacterium | reverse complement strand
ACGTGGCGGCCAGCGGCGTCGGCGCGCGCCGCAGTGGCGACCGCGGTCGGCGGCCTACAATCGGGACATCCCCGGGAGGCCCACCGATGCCCGACGCCCGCCTGCCCCGCTCGCTCGCCGAACTGCGGGCCAGCGGCTGGAAGAACCGCACCGTGAAGCAGGAGGTGCAGGACAACTTCCTGCGGATGCTGCGGTCCGGCGAGGAACTCTTTCCCGGAATCGTGGGCTACGACGACACAGTGATTCCCGAGATCAACATCGCCCTGCTCGCGGGCCACGACATGCTTTTCCTGGGCGAGAAGGGCCAGGCCAAGAGCCGGCTGATGCGGCTGCTGGCGCGGTTTCTTGACGAGTGGTTGCCCTACCTGGACGATCCGTCGATCCCGCTGCACGAGGATCCCTGTCGACCGATCACGTCGGCGGGCCGCCGACTGCTGGCGACCCGCTCCCCGGAGGAGGTGCCGATCGCCTGGTGGCCGCGGGAGGAGCGATACGCCGAGCGGCTGGCTCCCGGCACGAAGTTCGCCGACCTGATCGGCGAGATCGACCCCGCGAAGCTCGCCGGCGGCACGAGCATGGGTAGCGAGGAGGCGATCCACCTCGGCCTGATCCCCCGCATGCACCGCGGCATCTTCGCGATGAACGAGTTGCCGGAACTCGATGAACTCGTCCAGGTCGGGATGTTCAACGTCCTCGAGGAGCGGGACGTGCAGATCCGCGGCTATCCCGTGAAGTTCGACATCGACGTGATGCTGCTCTTTTCAGCGAACCCCTCCACCTACAACCGGTCCGGCAAGGTGATTCCCCAACTCAAGGACCGGATCGGCGCGGTGATCCACACCCACTACCCTCGCGAGCGGGAGCTCGGCATCGCCGTGGCTGCCCAGGAGGCCGGCGTGGACCTGGCCGGTGATTGGCCCGTGGTCGTGCCCCACTTCATGAGGCAGTTGCTCGAGCAGATCACCATCGCCGCCCGGACGAGCAAGTACATTGACCAGCAGTCGGGGGTCTCCGCCCGATTCTCGATCGCCAATCTGGAAACGCTCGTCGCCAGCGCCCGGCAGCGGGGCGTGCGGCTCGGAGAGCGGCCGGCCGTGCCCCGGATCAGCGACCTCGGCCACCTGTTCTCCTCCAGCCTCGGCAAAGTCGAGCTCGACCTGATGGGCAGTCATCAGATGAGCGAGCGGCAGGTGCTCGACGCCGTGATCGCCGCGGCGATCGCGACGGTGTTCGAGGAATACGTCGAGGCGCACGGTCTCGACCAGATCGCCAAGGTGTTCGGAGAGGGCGTGAAGGTCGAGGTGGGTGACATGGTGCCGAGCACCGCCTACGAGGCGATCGTGGCCGACGTGCCGGCAATCTGGGAGCGGGCCTTCGAGGTCAACGCCGCCCGCGACCCGGCCGTCCGGGCGAGCTGCATCGAGTTCGTGCTGGCCGGGCTCTACGCCACCGAGCGGATCTCGCGAATCGAGTCCCACGGACGGACGGTCTACGACACGGGAGCATTCCGGTAGCGACATGCCCACGCGTGACACGCTCGGCGGCATCGTCCACACGTACCAGCGGTACGACCCGATCGCGGTACCGCCGCCCCGGCCTCTACAGACCGATCTGGTCTCGGCCGCGATGGAGGCCATGCTCGAGTTCGGCGATCTCGACGAGTTCGAGCTCAGCCCCGAGCAACTCGCTGACGCCATCGCGCTCGACCCCGAGCAGATCGGGGGCCTGGGGCCGTCGCTCGACTCGCTGAAGCGGAAGCTCGAGGAACTGCGGCGGAAGATCCTGGAGCGGCACGAGGTGGAGAGCGTCCGCACACGCGCCCGCCGGGCGTTTCGAGAGGCAGCCGCCCGGGTTCGCCCGCCCGCCCAGCACCGCGAGGCATTCGACGCGGCGGTCCGCGCGGAGCAACTGCGGCGGCTGGAGCGGCTGTGGTACGCCCAGGGGGACGACCAGGGCCGGTTTGCGGCGGACCTGGTCACGCTCACCGATCGACTTGGCGCGATCTACCAGCTCGACGAGCTGGCGGCGACGTGGACCTTCACTGGCCGGGAGAAAGTGGGCATCGATGAGGCGCTCGAGATCAAGGCGACGCTCGAGGAGATCGAGCGGCTGCTCCGGCAGATCGAGGAGGCGAGGAAAAACGCCCGCGTGGTGCTGATCGACATGGACGCCCTGGCCCGCTACGCGGACGCGACGGAACTGGATGACCTGGCCCGGATCCGCCGTCAGGTAGAGGAGGCGGTCGAGCAGGCGGCCGCCCGGCAGGGCATCGAGAAGGGAAACAAGGGCTTCGAACTCACTCCCAAGGCCCTGCGGACGTTCCAAGGCCGCCTGCTCGAGAAGATCTTCGCCGACCTCGAGGCCTCGCGGACCGGCCGGCACGCGGTCGCGGTGCCGGGCGATGGCGCGGTCGAACTCGTTCCCACGCGGCCCTACGAGTTCGGCGACTCGGTGGCCCACATGGACATCACCGGCTCGCTCACCAACGCCATGCTCAGGCAGGCCGCGGAGGGCCGACTCGAGTCCGGCGGCCGCCTGCGGCTCGACGCCCGCGACATCGAGGTGCACCGCACCCGCACCACCCCGAGGTGTGCGACCAGCGTGGTACTCGACATGAGCGGCTCGATGCGATACGGCGGCCTCTACGTGGACGTCAAGAAGATGGCCCTGGCGCTCCAGGGGCTCGTGCAGCGGGAATACCCCGGCGACTTCCTGCAGTTCATCGAGATGTATTCGTTCGCGAAGCCCAGGCCAGCCGGCGAGATCGTCCGGCTGCTGCCGAAGCCCGTGACGATCTTCGATCCGGTCGTCAGGCTGCGGGCCGACATGGCCGATCCGCGGCTCACCGAGAGCGACGTGCCGCCGCACTTCACCAACATCCAGCATGCGCTGCAGCTCTCACGGCAGCATCTCGCCCGCCAGGACACGCCGAACCGGCAGGTGATCCTGATCACCGACGGGCTGCCGACGGCCCATTTCGAGGGTAGCGACCTGTTTCTGCTCTACCCGCCCCAGAAGCGGACCGAGGAGGCGACCCTCCGCGAGGCCGAGGCCTGCCGCCGCGAAGGCATCACGATCAACGTCTTCCTGCTGGCGGGCTGGTCTCAGTCGCGCGAGGACATCCGCTTCGCCTACCGGCTCGCCGAGACGGCTAGGGGCCGCGTCTTCTTCACGGCCGGCCG
>VGYP01000357.1 GCA_016872955.1 Planctomycetota bacterium | reverse complement strand
CGTCGCCCAGAACCCCTACTGGACCCGCACCTACGCCCGGCAGCCTGAGATTCTCGCCTATCTCCGCCGCGTCGCCGCCGAGTTCGGGGTCGATCGGATGATCGCCTACGACACGGCCGTCGTGGCGATGACCTGGGACGAACCAGCGGGCCGCTGGCGGCTGACGACGGCCGACGGTCGACGGCTGACCGCGCGGGTCGTCGTGTCCGCCGTGGGCGCGCTGCACGTCCCCAAGACTCCGCCGCTGCCTGGGCTCGAAACCTTCACCGGGGCGGCCTTCCATTCCGCCCGCTGGCGGCACGACGTCGACCTCGACGGCCGGCATGTGGCGGTGATCGGCAGCGGCGCCAGCGCCGTCCAGTTGATCCCCGAGATCGCCCCGCGGGTCGCCCGCTTGACCGTCTACCAACGGTCACCCCCCTGGGTGCTTCCTCGCCGCGATCGGCCCATCGCGTCGCTCACCCGCTGGGCCTACGCGCACGTGCCGGCCCTGCTCCGCCTCACGCGAGCCTGCCAGTACTGGCGGGCGGAGGCGATCGGTCTCGGCCTCGCCTACAAACCCAAACTGATGGGCCGCGGGCAGAAGGCGTCCGCCGCCTACAAGGAGCGGGAGATCGCCGATGAGACGCTTCGTCGACAGTTGCACCCCTTCTACACGCTCGGCTGCAAACGGATGCTGATCTCCGACGACTTCTACGCCACCATGACGCGGGGCAACGTGGCCCTGGTCACCGCGGCGATCCAGGAGGTGCGGGCCGCGGAGATCATGGCCGCCGACGGCCTCACGCGGCCGTGCGACGTGATCCTGTTTGCGACCGGCTTCGAGGCCTTCAACGCAACCGCCGGGATGGCCATCCGGGGCAGGGGAGGGCGGCTGCTCGCCGACGACTGGGCCGCCGGGCCCGAGGCCTACCGGGGCGTGGCGGTGGCCGGCTATCCCAACCTCTTCCTGCTGATGGGTCCCAACTCAGGACTCGGGCACAACTCCGTCCTGTTCATAATCGAGGCACAGGTGCGGTACATCCTTGGCTGTCTCGAATGGCTCGACCGCGGCCGCCTGCCGACCGTCGCCGTGCGGCCGGACGTGCAGCGTGCGTGGAATGACGACCTCGCCCGCCGCTTCCGCCGCACCGTCTGGCAGTCTCAGGGCGGTGGCTCCGCCTGGCAACTTCCCTGCACGAGCTGGTACGTCAACGAGCGGGGACGCAACACCACGCTCTGGCCCGGTCTCTCCGCTACGTACTGGCTCGCCATGCGGCGGCCACGCCTGGCCGACTACGCCATGGAGGGGGGCACGGCCTCCGCCTAGTCGAAGTCGTCGGCGTTCCACGCGGCCTGAACCGGTTCGGCCGGCCGCCGCAGGCACAGGCCGAGCAGTGCTGGCACCAGCACGAGCGTGATGAAGGTCGAGAAGAACATCCCTCCCAGCAGTACGGCGCCCAGCCCGCGGTAGAGCTCGCTGCCAGCGCCCAGGAAGAGCACCAGCGGCAGCAGACCGAGCACGGTCGTGAAGGTGGTCATGAAGATCGGCCGGACGCGGCTCCGGACCGCCTCCAGGATCGCCTCGGTCGGATCGGCCCGCCCCTCCCGCACCAATTGCACCGCCCGTTCGACGATCAGGATCGGATTGTTGACGACCGTGCCGACCAGGATCACGAAGCCGAGCATGGTGAGCACGTCGAGCGGCTGGAAGATGCCCAGCGGCCCGCCCGCGAGATTGAGCACCCAGACGCCGAGCAGGCCGCCGACGCTCCCCAGCGGCACCGACGCGATCACGACCGCGGGGTAGACCCAGGAATCAAACAGCGCCGCCATCAGCAAGGAGGTGATCACGGCGGCCAGCACGAGATTAAACCACAGCGATTTCCAGGTAGCGATCAACTTGTCGGTCGTGCCCCCCAGGGTGATCCGATAGCCTCCGGCGAGCGCCCCCGCCGCCTTGCGTGGCGCGACGACGAGTCGCTCGATCCGCTCCTGTGCCTCCTCGAGCGGCATCCGCGGCGGCGGCGAGACCTGCACGGTGATCGCCCGCTCCCGCTCGCGGTGCAGGATCTGTTCGGGGCCGCTGGAGAACTCTCGCACCTCGGCCACGGCCTCCAGCGGGACGAGCTGCCCACCCGGGGTGACGACCGGCAGGGAGCGAAGGTCTTGGGTGCGCCGCACGAAGCGGTCGTCTCCCTTGATGACCAGGTCGATCCGGTCGCTGTCGAGGAAGTAGTCCGTCGCGTAACCGCCGTCCACGAGACAGTCGACGATGTAGCCCAACTGGCGGGCATCGATCCGCATGTCGGCCGACTGTTCGAGCCGCGGCACGAGCTGCACCTCGGGGCTAGAAAGGTCGAGCGACGGCTTGGGCAGGTTCTGGCTGCCCGGGGTGGCCTCCGGCAGCCGTGCCATCACCTGCATCCCCAACTGCACCAGGGTGGCCAGCTCGGGACCCGTGATCTGGATGTCCACCGTGCGGCCGGAGCCGATGCCGTTCTCGAACAGGCTGGCCTGTTTGGCGATGGCGAAGGTACCCGGCAGGTCGGCCGCGATCCGGCGGACAAGCGGCACGAGCCTGCCGGCGGCCAGCGGATCGAGGGCACGCAGGCCGATGAACACGCTCCTGCCGCGGGCCACGAAGAAGCAGTCGGCCAGCACCGGGGCATCGAGCTGCTCTGCCGCCGGGGTGCCGGGATCGACGTCCCAGGAGGGAATCAGTCGCTGCTCCACGATGTCGCCCAGCCGCAGCAGCTCGTCGATGTTGTAGCCCGGGGGAGGAAGCAGGATACCGAAGACGAGGTTGCGATTGCCCTCGGGCAGATACTCCACCTTGGGCAGGAGGAGCCACGTGGCCGCCGCGGCGGCCGCCACAATCAGCAGCGAGGCGGCCGCCGACCGCCAACGGCTGCCGAGCAGCCAGCGGTCGACCCGGTAGACAAGGGCCATGAAGGCGGCGCCCGCGCGGGCAAACGGATCGGCCGCGCTCGTCGGCCGGCCGCCGCGATCGCCAACGCGATGTCGCCGAACAGCTGGCCCACTTCACCCGGCACGAACAGCGCGGGCAGGAAGACCGCCACGTTGGTGAGCGTGCTCGCCAGAATCGCCCCCCAGACCTCCCGGGTGCCCCGGATCGCCGCCCGGCGCGGGTCTGCACCGGCCGTCCAGTGCACGAAGATGTTCTCGAGCACCACCACCGAGTTGTCGATCAGCATCC
>VGYP01000356.1 GCA_016872955.1 Planctomycetota bacterium | reverse complement strand
CGTATCCGCTTGTCTACCGCTACGACCCCGACTCCACGACCACGATCCTGGCGGGCGACACCATGTTCGTGCTGGCCCTCGACAGCGACCCGGCCAAGGGGGTCGGAGGCGGGGTCTACGCCCGCGATCCGGCCTCGGGCGAGATCCGCTGGAGCGCGGAGATACCCGAGCGGCCCAATCAGCTCGCCGTGGCCGACGGCCGCCTGTTCGTGGCCACCCAGAGCGGCACGATCTACTGTTTCGCCCCCCGGGGTGCCGCCGCGCACGGCGTGGTGCAGGAAGCCGGCGCCGCGATCGCCGCGGACCCGGCCGTCGGCACGGCCGCCGAAGCGATCATGGAGCAGTCGGGCGTGCGCGAGGGGTACGCGCTGGTGGTCGACTGCGAAGACGGCCACCTGGCGGCGGAGCTCGCCACGCGAGGCGAGTTCTACGTCTGCGCCGTCTTCCGGGATGCCGAGCGGATGATGCAGGCCCGGGCGGCGTTCGTCGCGGCCGGGCTCCACGTGCGGCGGATCGTCACCTGGTTGCAGCAGCCGGGCGGCCTCCTGCCATATCCGTCCTGTTTCGCCGACCTGGTCGTGTCGGAGGCGGCGGTGGCCGGCCGGCCGCTGCCCGAGCCGCCAGACCTGGTCGAACTGCAACGGCTCACCAAGCCGGGGCGGGGCGTGCTGCTGGTGGGCGGGGGCACGCCCCCGGAGCAGGTGACGGCCTGGACCGAGCGGGCCGCTCTCCCGGGCGGGCAGGTGGTCTCGGGCCAGGGCTCGTGGGCGAAGTGGGTGCGGCCGCCGCTGGAAGACGCCGGCGGCTGGACGCACGCCTACGCCGACCCGGGGCAAACCGCCTGCAGCCACGACGGCGTGCTCAAGCCGCCGCTGGGGGTGGTCTGGTACGGCGGCCCGAAGAACACCTACGGCGTCCGGCAGATGCCGCTGGTCTCGAACGGCGTGTTCGTCAACACGGAAAAGCACATGCTCGAAGGCTACGACCAGTACACCGGCCGGCTCCTGTGGCGGGTCAAGGCCGACGGCATCGCCGCCGAGGACGGCCAGGTGGCCTGCAGCCAGCGGCACGTCTACAGCCGCTACCAGGGGAAGCTCGTGCAGCTCGATCTCTTCACCGGCAAGGAGATCGCCACCTACGACTCCGGCTTCGGCGCAGAGCACCCCTGGGGCTGGTTCGCGATCGGCGCCGACGGCAAGACGATCTACGGTTCGGCCGCCGGCGGCACGTTCGCCCTCGAGGCCGAGAGCGGCAAGGGGAACGTGCTCTGGAAGATCGGCGGCCCCGCCGCGGCGGAGGGAGACAAGATCGGGGCGATGCTGATGGAGGGGGGCCGGATTTACTCCTTGGGCCCCGCCCCCACCGAGGCCGAGAAGGCGGAGCTCGTGGTCGCGATGCGGCAGTTCTTCGCCACCCAGCCGCAGGACCTGCGCGAGGAGTTCGAGAAGCAGATCGGCGAGCGGGACTACCGCACCCTGGTGGCGGTGGAGGCGGCCACGGGCAAGATCCTGTACCGCAAGGCGATCGACGTCACCAATGCCGGCGGCAAGTGGCTGCGGCCGGCGGGCTACGGCGGGAAGAAGCACTACAACCCGTACGTGATGGGCCACTCCATGGCCCACGACGGCGTGGTGGTGTTCGGCACGACGGCCGGGGCCGACAAGGGCTGGAGCGTGTGGTACACCGGCGCTTACAACTCCCGCGCCCTGACCGGCTACGACGGGGCCACCGGCAAGTTCCTCTGGTACACGTTCGGCAACTACCGGGCCCGGCCGCTGATCGTGGGCGACACGGTGCACGCCGAGCCCTGGGCCTACGACCTCAAGACGGGCCGGCGGAAGACCCGCAAGCATCCGATCTCGGGCCTCGATACCGACTGGGCCTGGGCCCGCGCCGACAAACAGTGCGGCGTGTACTCGGCCTCCAAGCACTTCCTGTTCGGCCGCTCGATGGGCCTGGGCATCCAAGACCTGCTCACCGACCAGGGGCTCTACACCTTCTGGCACAGTCGGGGCAGCTGCTGGATGGACTGCACGAGCGGCGGCGGCACGATGATCAAGCCGCCCGCCTCACGCGGCTGCGTCTGCCAGTGGAACATGCCGTTCACGATCGCCATGGGCACCGTGCCCACGCAGCCCACCTCGGCGCCGGTGTTCGCGGCGCCGGGCCAGGCCCTGCCGGTCAAGCACCTGCACCTCGATTTCGCGGGCACGGGCGACCGCCGCGACGCCGCAGGCAACATGTGGCTGCGGCTGGGGATGTTCGACCAGCACCCACTGTTCCCCTCCTATCCGATCGCCACGGAAATGTACGAGCAGCACGACGCCATCCAGCGGTCGGCGATCTATACGCCGATCGCGGGCACCGACGTGCCCTTCGTGTTCGCCACCGTCCAGATCGGCCTCAAGAAGGCAGTGCTGCCGATCGCCGCCAAGGACGGCTCGGGCGGCGGCAGGTTCCTGGTACGGCTAGGCTTCGTGGCCCTGCCGGGGGAGCAGCCCGGCCAGCGGGTCTTCGACGTCAAGCTCAACGGCCGGACGGTGCTCGAGAACTTCGACCCCGCCAAGGAGGCCGGTCAGCCCGACCTCGCGATCTGGAAGGAGTTTCCGCTCGACCTGGCCGACGCGTTGACGCTCGAGCTGGCGGCCAAGTCGGGGGCCGAGCTGGCGAACCTCCCGACGATCTCCGGCCTCCAGGTGGTCAGGCAGTAGCCCTTCCGAGCGGCCCGGTCACGGCGGCGGGTCGAGCAGCACGCTCGGCCAGTCGTCGGTGCGGAAGGGGGCCGCCGGCAGGCCGGCGGCGTTGACGAGGTTGGGCTGGGCCACGCTGCTCCAGCCGAACCGCACTGCCACCGGCCGCGGCACCCGCGGGCTTGACACGAGCACCGTGCGGCCCTCGACCACCGCCTCGGCGGGCACGAACACTCGGTCCTCGCCGGCGATCGTGGACCAGTCGAGCGGGCGGCCGCCGCCATGCCGGTGCGGGGCAGAGCCAGCACCCGCCGCTGGGCGTCCCACAGCTCGGCGTTGGCCTGGTCCCAGGCCCCCTGGTGGCGGCAGGGGGCGATCTGCACCCAGTAGAAGGGCGCCACAGGCCGACAGGGCCGGCCGTGGCCCGGGCGGTGGCGGGGCCGCAGCTGATCGTCACCTCGTCGCCCGGGATCGTCCGGCCCCAGACGGGCAGGGGCGTGCCGTCGTGGTAGT
>VGYP01000355.1 GCA_016872955.1 Planctomycetota bacterium | reverse complement strand
CGACAAGGTGGCCCGCAGTCCGATGGCTCCCGCCCAGAAGATCGACGCCCTCTACCTGTCGGCGTTTTCCCGCACGCCCTCCTCGACGGAGCGGCAGATGGCCACCGCGCTGCTGGGGGCCCGCAAGGGGGACGTGGCCGGTGCCCTGCAGGACGTGTGGTGGGCGGTGCTCAACTCCAACGAGTTCATCCTCGTCCACTGATCCCGCCGGTCGCCGAGTGGCGGGCCGGGCGGGAATAAGGAATACTCGGTTCGGCGAATCTAAGGACGGCCGAGAGAGGCAAAATCCGGCCTCATCCCCGCAGGAGACCCGCCATGATCCCCGCCCGCAGCCCCCGCCTGCTCGACGTGCCCTTCGGGATGAACCGCCGGCACTTCCTCAGCCATCTCGCCGGTGCCGCGACGCTGGCGGCGCCCGCCACGGCGTTCACCAACACGATCCTCGCCCAGGCCACCGACATGCGGAAGCGGCACAAGGCCGCGATCATGCTCTGGATGGGGGGCGGGCCCAGCAGCATCGACATCTGGGACCTCAAGCCGGGCGCGCCGACCGGCGGCCCCTTCAAGCAGATCGCCACCAGCGCCGACGGCGTCGCCATCAGCGAGCACATGCCCTTGATGGCCAAACAGATGCACCACATGGCCGTCGTGCGGTCGATGAGCACCCGCGAGGCCGACCACATGCGCGGCCGCTATTACATGCATACCGGCTACGTGCCGAATCCCAACATCGAGCATCCCAGTTACGGCTCGGTGATCGCACACGAGTTGATCGACCAGGTGCCCCAGCTCGAGATCCCGCCGTTCGTCTCGGTGGGCAGCGGCAGCGTCGGCCCCGGCTTCCTTGGCATGACGTGGGCGCCCTTCGTGGTCGACTCCAATGGCAACGTCCGCAATCTCGACATGGGCATCGATCCGGACCGTCTGGCGCAGCGGATGGAGATGCTGGCAACCGTCGAGAAGAAGTTCATCAGTGAGCGGCGGGGCGGCTCGGCGGAGGATCACATGAAGGTCCTCGACAAGACCGTCAAGCTGATGACGAGCGAGCAGATGAAGGCCTTCAAGGTCGCCCAGGAGCCGGCGGAGGCCCGTGAGCGGTATGGCAACACCGGCTTCGGCCGCGGCTGCCTGATGGCCCGGCGACTCGTCGAGGCGGGGGTGCCCTTCGTGGAGGTCGACCTGGGGGGCTGGGACAACCACGCCGGCATCTTCAACACGCTCTCCAACCAGAAGCTGCCGGAACTCGACAAAGCGATGAGTGCCCTGGTGGAGGACCTGGCCGACCGCGGCATGCTCGACGACACCGTGATCATGTGGATGGGCGAGTTCGGGCGGACGCCCAACATCAACGGCGGTGGCGGTCGCGACCACTGGGCTCGCAGCTGGAGCGTGGTGGTCGGGGGGGGCGGCTTCAAGCGGGGCGTCGCCGTGGGGGAGACGAGCGACGACGGCAAGGAGGTGGTCAGCGAGCCCTGCACGTCGCAGGATCTCATGGCCAGCGTGCTCAAGGCGCTCGACGTCTCGCTGGAGATCACCTTCACCAGTAAGAACGGGCGCCCGATGAAGATCGCCAACTCCGGCAAGGTGATCAAGGAACTCTTCGCCTGAACCAGCCCGGCACGGCGCGGCGAAGCGGTGCGGCCGGGGGCGGGATCACCGGCCTGCAGGGCACGCTCTGGCCGTTGGCGGTGCTCGTCGGTCCGGTTCTGCTCGAGCAGTTCCTAGCGCTGGGGGTCGGCTTCGTCGACAAATGGCTGGCGGGCAACCTGTTTCCCGAAGCCGAGCCGCTCGCGGCCGTGGGGCTTGTGGCCTACTGTCTCGCCTTCCTGCCCGTGGTGCTCGTGTTGCCGACTTCGGCGGCCACGGCGCTGGTGGCCCGGGCGGTCGGGGCCGGCGACCTGGCCGGGGCCAGGCGGGCGGCGGGCCAGTGTTTTCGCGTGGCGGCGTGCCTGGTCGTCGTGGCGCTGGTGCTGGCGGTCGGGGGGGGGCGCTGGTTCGTCGGCCTGCTGGGCCTGCCGCCCGGCAGCGGCAGTCTGGCGATCCGCTACCTGGCGATCGTCGTGCCCGCGCTGCCGCTGATCGGGTTCGTGCTCGTCGGCGTCGCCGTGATGCGCGGGGCGGGCGACATGCTGGCCGGCCTGCTGGCGATGTCGGTCGTCAACGTGGTCAATGCGGCCGCCAGTTTCCTCCTGGCCACGGGGAGGCTGGGGCTGCCGCGGCTGGGCTGGGACGGGCTCGCCTGGGGGACGGTCGCCGGCTACGCGTGCGGGGCCGCCTGCGTCGCGGCGCTGCTCGCCTGCGGCAGCCGTGGGCTGCGGCCAGCGTCGAGCGACTGGGGGCGGCAGCCGGACGAGTTACGGAGGGTCGTCCGCGTGGGGACGCCGGCCGGCCTCGACGCGATCGGCAACGCGGCCTGCCATCTTACCTTCCTGGGGATCGTCAATCGGCTCGGCGACGTCGACGCCGCCGCCCATGCGGTGGCGATCACCGTCGAGTCACTGGCCTTCCTGCCCGGCTCCGCGTTCCAGGTGGCCGCGGCCACTTTGGCCGGTCAGTTTCTCGGTGCCCGCGACGAGCGGCGCGCCCGCCACAGCGTCTGGCAGGCCGCGCTGGTGGCGACGGCGTTGATGACGGCCGCCGGGGGCGGCTTCCTCCTGGCCGCGGAACCGCTGACGGGCTGGTTCACGGGCGGGCGGAGCGGCCAGCCCGCGGTGGCGACCCTGGCCGCCGACCTGCTGCGGATCGTGGCCTTCGCCCAGCCCCCGTTGGCCCTCTTGATGGTGCTTTCCGGCGGGCTCCGCGGGGCCGGTGCGACGCGGCCTCCGCTGGTCGTCAACCTCGTGGGAATGATCGTGATTCGCCTGCCGTTGGCCGCATTTCTCGCCTGGCCCGAGGTGGTGCTGCCAGGCGGGATCGCGGTCTGCCCGGGCCTCGGCCTCGGCGTCCGCGGGGCCTGGCTGGCGATGGCGGCCGACCTGACTGCCCGGGGGCTCGCGATGCTCGTGCTCTTCGGCCACCGCTCCTGGTCCCGGACCAGCGTCTGACGTCCCCGGATTGGCATCCCCGTCGGGATCGCGCACGCTACACTTCCGCATGCGGCTAGCCGCCGCGCATCCCCGAGGAACCTCGATGGCAGCCGTCGATCTGGACGTCGAACACTGGAGCACGGCCGACGCGGCAGACCTCTACGAGGTGGCCCGCTGGGGCAAT
>VGYP01000354.1 GCA_016872955.1 Planctomycetota bacterium | reverse complement strand
ATACCCACCAGATCGGCCTCGGGAACGCCTGCGTTTCGACATGAATGCTCCTCACCCTTCCTGAAACCTGGACCTGCGGTCCGGACCTGTCGCCGGTTCCGGCTTTTCCCGCACCACGAACGGGTACGAACAATCCCTGAGCCGTGGTCGTGTCACCAGCCACGCGGCTGAGGACGGACCCCGAACAAAACCCTCGTGCCTCGGGCTTCTTTCGGCAGGTCCAGAAGACCACTGCCGAAACAACCGTGAAGAACGATGTCGCCGACGCGAAGCCAGCAGGGGGCATCCATGGGCCCGGCACACACCCCGAAAACCGCGACGCTAGCCGCGGCGGGGGCTGACCGACCGGAACCCGCCCCAACGTGACGTTGCGAGACGGAGAAACCGAAGCGGAAGGAAGAAGGACTGCGAGACGGGGCTCGAAATCCAGGGCAAAATCGTTTCTTCCAACTGCAACCAAAGTATCGGGTGGCAGCCGATGGCTGTCAAGCAGGGGGCCCTGGGCTGGTGCGGCGAGTGGAGCGCAGCCAAAACCCTGGGAATTCGGGGAACCAAGTCAAAGTACCCGGACAGAAAAACCCGGATTTTCGTCGCGATTCCTGCCAGCCGTTCGACCGATACAGGAAACCATGTCGCCCATCGTCCTAACCGGCCGCGGAGGCGACTCCTTGCCGGAAACCCATCGATGATGACGCACACCGCACGCTGTTCAAACTCCGCCCGCGGGCTTGTGATCCTGGGGTCAGTTCTGGTCGCCTTCATGCCGGCGGCCCAGGCGGAGATCGGCTGGCACACCGACCTGACGTCGGCCCTGGCGGCCTCGACGCTCAGCGGCAAGCCCGTGCTAGCCATCTTGAACGCCCAGTGGGCCGCCGACTCGGTGACGACGGCGACGGAGGTGTTCGCGAGCCCCGAGGTCGAGGCGGTCGTCTCCACGTGCTTCGAGCCCGTGCGACTCGATGTCGAGACGCACGCCGCCAAAGCCAGGGAGTTCGGCGTTGATCGCGTGCCGACGGCCTGCGTACTGGATGCCCGTGGGCAACCGCTCACCAGTTTCGAATGTCCGCCCACACCCGCCGCCTTCGTCGCTTCCGCTGCCCGGGCGGCCCACGTGGCGGCGGCCGCCAGCCAACCTGCAACGGGCTCGGAAACCGTTGCTCGCCGAGCAGCCGACGAGACGTCGCTGGGCAAGGGACCGGAAGGATCGGCCAACGCCACCGTCATGGCGGTGTCGAACAAGGTCCGTCAGTTATCCGACTTTGCGGACCACAGCGGCAGCGACATGCTGGCGGGCAGCCGCGATGCCTGCGGCGATGGATCCGTGCTGAAGTGTGTGTCGACGGACCCACCGACGACCACATATCAGACGCCTTCGATCTCACCGACGCTTGAACGCACGCCTCCGGCGTGGGTCGCCGACGTGCCAGCAGCTCCCCAGGTGGCGGCGGCACCGGCACCCGGGTCCCGACCGGGCATCGAGCCACAGCCCGGTTCGGCAGGGTCTTGGCTCGACGCCAGCCGCTCCACTTCGCCGCCCGAAGCGACCGCGGCCGCAGTGGCGCCGGCTGTGCCGGCGGCAAAGGACGCGGTTTCGGAAAAGAAGCCCAATAAATTCCTGGCCGCGCTCCAGAAGCCGTGGAGCATGTTCTCCGGCAACGCCTCCAAGCCCGCGATCGAACCCCCTGCCCAGCCCCCGAAGATGCCGCCGGCCCTGCCGCAGTGGCGGGCCGCTCTCGCCAGCCCCACGCCTCCGGCGGAACCCGACCGCCTGGGCCCGATGCCGCTGGGTCTCGAGGGCTATTGCCCGGTCACCGTGGTCGAACGCGGCACATGGGTCGAGGGCCGACCCCAGTGGGGCGTGCGTCACCGTGGCCGCACCTACCTCTTCGCCGGTCCCGATCAGCAGCGGGCGTTTCTCGCAGACCCGGACCGTTACGCTCCGGCCCTGTCGGGGGACGATCCGGTCATGGCCTTCGAGGCCGGACGGAGCGAACCCGGCCGACGAGCCTTCGGTGTCACCTATCAGTCTCGGATCTACCTCTTCTCGTCACCCGAGACCCGAGCCACCTTTACGGCCGACCCCAATCGCTTCACGGCGCGCGTCCTGATCGCCGAAGGCGTCAAGCCAGCCGACGGCGTCCGCCGGTTTTAGTGTCACGCTCGCCGGGCCATCCCTGGCCCCGGCGTGCTTGGCGAGGCGGAGGTGCAGCGAACGCACACCTCGCCTCGCGCCGTCCGCCCTCCGGGCGGACCGTGACACAAGCGGAGGCCTGCGCGAGTCTCCAACATGCCCCTCATCCAGGAACGCAGCCGAAGGGGTGAACCACCAGGTGATGTCCCAGGGGCTGCCCGTGTCCCATCGCCGGCCTTTGGTGGCGAGCGGAGCCAGGTTGACAGAGCGACGCCGGCACGGAGAGAGCGGAGGGTAGCAAGCCCGTAGTGAACGTCCGGCCAGGGGGCACGGGCAGACCTGTTCCACGCTAGGCTGGGCTCACGCCTGCAGGCACGAGGATCACCAGCCAAGGCACCCCGTGGCTTTGCGAACGTTGCGTGGCCAGCGGCTATGCTCACGCTCGCACTCCATGAGGGCATTCGCTCGTGGCGACTGGCAGAACCTGCATCCTCGCGTTGGACCAGGGTACGACGTCGAGCCGCGCTATTCTCTTCGGCTCCGGCGGGCTGCCCATCGGTATGGCGCAGGAGGAGTTCCCGCAGCACGCCCACGAGCGACGTGGCCCGGACGGTGAGGACCTCGGCGTCGTCGAACACGATCCCGAGGACATCTGGCGCACCCAACTTTCCTGCGCACGTCGTGTGCTCGCCAAGCAGGGGCTTCCCGCGTCGGCCGTGGCGGCCATCGGCATCACCAACCAGCGAGAGACCACGATCCTGTGGGAACGCACGACGGGCCGGCCCGTCTCCCCGGCGATCGTCTGGCAGAGCCGCGTCTCGGCACCGATCTGCCGAAGGCTCGAGGCGGCAGGCATCGGCCCCGAGGTCCGCCGCCGCACCGGGCTGCTGATCGATCCCTATTTTTCCGCCACCAAGATCGTGCATCTGCTCGAGACGATCCCGGGCCTTCGGGCGCGCTGCGAGCGGGGCGAGATTCTGTTCGGGACGGTCGATTCGTTCCTGATCTGGCGGCTGACCGGAGGCTCCGTCCACGCGACCGACGTCACCAACGCCAGCCGCACACTGCTGTTCGACATTCACACCCGGGCGTGGAGCGACGACCTCTGCCGGATGTT
>VGYP01000353.1 GCA_016872955.1 Planctomycetota bacterium | reverse complement strand
GCGAAGCCAGGCCAGCGTCGACGAGCGACCGGCACTCGGCGAGCACGCAGAGGTCGGGGTTACTGGCCCGGCTGTCGGTGCCGATCGCCACGCGGATCCCGGTGCCGGCGAGCAGTCCGATCGGCGGGGCCCTGCCGGAAAGCGCCCACGTGGTCCGCGGGCAGACCACCACGGCGAGTCGGTCCCGGTGACGGGCGAGTGCGGCCAGGGCGGTGGCGTCGCCGCCCAGGTGTGTGGCATGTACCACGATCCCGCGCGGGGAGCGGGCCAGTTGGGCGATCCAGTCGGCGGCCGACGCCAACCGTGGCGGGCGGTCGGCATCCCAGGCCCCAAGGTCGTCCAGCACGCGGCGAAGCGGTCCGCCGCCAGCCGTCAGCAGTTCGGCCTCTGCGTCGCTCTCGAGCAGGTGCATGGCGACGGGCAGTCGCCGGCGCCGGGACTCGGCCAGCAGTCGGCGACCGAGCGAGGCGGTCACCGAGTAGGGAGCATGGGGTGAGATACCGGCTGTGAGGCCGGTGGCGGCGAGTCGGTCGAGGTCGGCCGCGAGGTCGGACAGGACGGATGCGGCCGCGGTGGGGCCGAGCCCTACGCCCTCGCGGAACACGCGAACCGCTGGCCCCGGCCCGGCGTGGCTGGCCGTCGTCACGACCGTGGCGATGTCGCCGAGGCTCGTCACGCCCGCCGCGGCACTTTCGGCGAGCCCCCGCCGGATCGCGGCCGTCGCATCGCCCGCGGGCCGCACCCGCCGCTCGGCCACGATCCGGCCGATCCAGGCGGGCAGGCCGCCGGTCGTGTCGAGCGGCGCTGAGCGATCCGAGAACTCCAAGTGCGTGTGCGCGTTGACGAGCCCCGGCAGGATAATCGCATCGCCGAGATCGACCGCCGCCGTCGCCGGACGTCCCCGGCCGACCGCTGCGACCCGGCCGCGGTCAATCCGCAGCCAGACGTCTTCCCGGGCATGGCTGTCTGACACGAGCCAACGGCAGCGGAGCGTCAGACTGCGCGACGGCGGTGGGGCGGGCGTCACAGCGCCGCCGTGGCCACCGGCAGCGATACGAACGACCGCCGACTGTCGTCGTGCGGTGTAGCCGTCGCCGTGCAGGGCTCGTCCTCGAACAGCTCGTAGAAGACGTTTCGGCGACGCGGGATCCAGCCGAGTTCCGAGATCGCCGCCCTCATCTCATCGAGGGTGAGGTGATGCACGGTGCCCGCGGCACTGACAACGTTCTCCTCGATCATCAGGCTGCCCATGTCGTTGGCGCCGAACAGGAGCGCGAGTTGGCCGATCTCGCGGCCCTGCGTCACCCAGCTCGACTGGATGTTCGGGAAGTTGTCGAGGTAGAGACGGGCCACGGCCTGCGTCTTGAGGTATTCGAAGGCGCCAGCCGGAGGGATGTCTTCCATCTCGGTATGGTCCGGCTGGAACGACCAGCAGATGAAGGCGGTGAACCCGCCCGTCTCGTCCTGCAGGTCGCGGAGGCGGTCGAGGTGCTCGATCCGTTCGGCCAGCGTCTCCACGTGGCCGTACATCATCGTGGCGGTGCTCTTGCCGCCGAGCCGATGCCATTCGCGGTGCACGTCGAGCCAGTCATCGGTCAACACCTTGCCGCGCGTGATCGCCGCCCGCACGCGATCAACGAGAATCTCGCCGCCGCCGCCCGGCAGCGAGCCCAGGCCGGCCCGGGCGAGCCGCTCGAGCACTTCCCGCAGCGGCCGCTTCGAGACCTTCGTGAAGTGGTGGATCTCCGGCGGTGAGAAGCCGTGGATGTTGACGTCCGGAAAGTGCCCTTTGATGTCCTGGAGCAGGTCCTCGTACCACTCCAGGGGCAGCGTCGGATGCAAGCCTCCCTGCATCAGGATCTGATCGCCACCGAGCGCGACGGTCTCCTCGATCTTCTTCAACAACACGTCACGGTCGAGGATGTAGCCCTCGGGGCTTTTGGGGCCCCGGTAGAACGCGCAGAAGTCGCAGACCGCGGTGCAGACGTTGGTGTAATTAATGTTGCGATCGATGTTGTAGGTGCGAAACGGCTCGGGGTGGAGACGACGGGCAACGACGTCCGCCGCCCGGCCGATGGCGGCCAAGTCATGGGATTCGAGCAGCCGGACCGCGTCGGTGAATCCGAGTCGGTCCCCGGCCGCCACGTCGCCGAGAATGTCGCGAATCGGCGTCATCGCATGAACCGGGAGATCGAGGCTGCCGAGCCAAGGCGACCGGCCTGGGGGATCAGCCCGAGACGAACGGCGTGGCCACGGAAGGCGTCGAGGGCCTCGCGTTCTCCTGGGCCGAGGTGGTAATGGAGGTTGTCGCGGAGGTAGGTGAGGCACTGGGAGGTGGTGAGCCCGTGCGGCGACGCCTCGGCCGCGGCGATGGCCGCCAGGTTGGCCAGGCCCGAGTCTCGCGCCGCCTCGAGCCGGGTCGCCACTCCCTCCAGGCCGGCCTCGCGTCGCGTCGCCCAGACCGCGAACACGAACGGCAGGCCCGTCCACCGGCACCACTCGTCGCCCAGGTCCCAGACAACCTGAAAGGCCCCACCATTGACGACGTCGGACAGGGCCCGATCGCCGATCAGCAGAACCGCGTCGGCCCGCGTCTCCCGGCAGCCCGCGCCGATCGGCAGGGGCTCCACTCGCGGCCGCAGGCCGTACCGCTCCGCCAACAGGATCCTGGCGAGCACGCCACTGGTCCTCGACCCCTCGTCGATCGCGAGCGTGGCGACCCGTTCGGGCGGCGTTCGAAAGAGCAGTTTGACGCTCATCACCGGGCCGCGGCAGCCGATGCAGGCGTCGGAAAGCATGCGATGACCGGGATGGCCGAAGAGTTCGATCGACGGGATCAACGCCACGTCCAGCAGGCCGGCGGAGAGCCGGTCGGCGAGCCGACTGGGAAGGTCATAGCGAACGTCGACGCCAGTCCCCGCCAGACCATGGACCAGGGGCCGCGTGTTGAGGTACTGCACCGCGCCGACCTGCAGCGCGACCCCGCGTGCCGCGGTCGTGCGGGATGACGACGAGAAGACAGGTCGGATCATGGGAAGGTGTGGAGGCGAGCGCCGCCTGCCAGCCAGAATGGTAACCGCATGCCGGGCCCGGCGCTAACTGTCTGGGGCCCGGGTCATCCCCGGCCTTCGGGTCCTTGGCCGACCGTCGAAAACGCCGTGGTTTCGACGGCCGATCGTCGCCGCATGCGGCAGCGATGGGCGTCTTCCACCTACGCTCGGCCGCGATCAGGGCTCCAGTCGCCGAAAGGCCC
>VGYP01000352.1 GCA_016872955.1 Planctomycetota bacterium | reverse complement strand
GTTGTTCGCCGGGCACGAGCTGCATCGGATCGGCGATGCCGTTGATCTTGGCGAGCAATCGCCACGACACGCCCAGCGGGGCCGCGATCGCCGGGAGCGTCTCTCCCGTGGTGACGACGTAGGGTGGCAGGAGCAGATCCTGCTGGGAATAGATGACTGTGCCCGCGAGTTGGCCGAGCAGGTCCTCCAGGCGCTGGCTCTCTTCCAGGCTCAGCGAGCGATCGTCGTACCAGACGGAGAGCGAGGTGAGCGCCTCGGCGTAGCGGCCCGAGGCCAGGTTGTCGTGGGCGTTCGCCCAGGCGGTGGTAAAGGCAGCCGACGAAGGCAGCGAGCCCGGAGGCGGCGGCATTTCGGGAGGCAGGGCGGAAAGTGTGGCGCTGGTCGCGGAGGCCAGTCGGTCGGGCCGGTCGTCACCGGGGCCGCTGGCCGCGGCGACGTCGTCCTGGGCCGGTGGTCGGGCCGACTCGGCGGCGAGGTAGGTGGGTGGACCGTCCGAGGCACGGGCAGCGGCCGCGTCCGGCACCGCTACCGGAACCGGCACGGCCGGTGAGGCGACGCCCGCGATGGCGGCGGCCGCCACCGGCGCGTCTGCGTGCGGAAGTGCGGCCGGGGGAGTCGCGGCCGGCATCGTGACCGGTGGGGCCGCGGGCACGGCCGGCGCCACGGCTGCCGCCGGAGCCGACGACGGCGGCGCGCCGGTCGGACCCGTCGGTGCCGGGCTGGAGGCCGGCGGCAGTGGCTGCTGCGGCATCTCGGCGGCCGGCGGTGCGAAGGGCGGCGCCTCCAACGAGGCAGCTGGTTGTCCAGGTGGAGTCGACGGCCCCTTCTGCACGACCGAGTAGGCGCCGTAGAGAATCGTTCCGAAGAGCACAAGCACGATCAGCGGCTTGATCGCTTCCATGGAGTCGCTGCCGCTGTCGGATCGACGATCGGACTTCGAACGACTGGCCATGTCGGTCGCCTTTTTTTTTGGTGACGGTGCGCGGGCGCCGCCCGTGACGGGCGGAGGGGTGGAGGAAGGTACGGGAAGCCCGCCGGGGGGTGCCAGACCGCTTCACCCGACTGTCGGCGAGGTCCCGCGGGGTCGTCGGTACGGACGCCGGCCGACGTCGGGCCGTCAAACTGGGGGAGTTGCGTCGCCGGGGCGACGATGAGCCTGCGGCCCAGCCTTGCCGCCGGTCGCCTTTCGGCGCGATCGCCGCATATATTCATGCACGCTTGGAAAGCACAGGCGGACTTGAGGAGGCGAAGGCGTGACGCACTCGCGCGATGTCGATCCCCGCCGCATGCGCGACGTGGTGGGCGTGGTCCTGGCCGGCGGCCGCGGCGTCAGGCTCGATCCGCTGACCCGCGACCGGGCCAAACCGGCGGTGCCGTTCGGCGGAATCTATCGGATCGTCGACTTCGCCCTCTCCAACTGCCTGAACAGCGGACTGCGACGACTACTGCTCTTGACGCAGTACAAGGCGCGCAGCCTCGACCGGCATCTGAACCTCGGCTGGCATCGCTTTTTCTGCCGCGAGTTGGGGGAGTTTCTGGATGTGCTGCCTCCGCAGCAGCGGGTCGACGAGCACTGGTACCTCGGCACGGCCGACGCGGTCTATCAAAACATCTACTCGCTCGAGCACGCCGAGCCGCGGCTGGTGGTCGTGCTGGCGGGCGACCACATCTACAAGATGAACTACCAGTCGCTCATCGAGGCCCACGAGGCCAGTGGCGCCGATGTCACGTTGGCGGCTCTGCCGATCCGCCGGGAGCAGTCGCACGAGTTCGGCACGATGGACGTCAACGACTCCGGCCAGGTCCGGTCCTTCCACGAAAAGGTCACCGACCCGCCCCGCGATCGTGGCGATCCGGACATGGCCCTCGCGTCGATGGGCATCTACTGCTTCTCGGCGGACTTCCTGCTCGAGCAGCTGCGGCTCGATGCCGGTGACCGCGGCAGTCGGCACGACTTCGGGCACGACCTGCTGCCGCGGCTTGTGCAGACGCACGACGTGCACGCCTTCCCGTTCCGGGACGAGAACCGGAAGCGGCACGCCTACTGGCGCGACGTCGGCACGATCGACGCCTACTACGAGGCCACAACCGACCTGGTCGAGGTCGATCCGCAGCTCAATCTCTACGACGTCGATTGGCCGATCCGCACCCACCAGCCCGCCCAGCCCCCGCCGAAGTTCGTGTTCGCCGACGACGGCCCAGACGGCCGCCGCGGCGAGGCGACCGACAGCATCGTCTGTCCGGGCGCGATCCTGTCGGGCGGCCGCGTCCACCGCTCCGTCATCGGTCCGGGCGTGCGGGTCAACAGCTACTCGCGGGTCGAGGAAAGCATCGTGTTCGACGGGGTCGACATCGGCCGGCACGCGGTGGTGCGGCGGGCCATCATCGACAAGGACGTCCGGGTCCCGGCCGGGACCCGGATCGGCCTCGATCCCGAGGAGGATGCCGAGCGGGGCTTGACGGTTTCGGCCGCCGGTGTGACCGTGGTGCCCAAGGGCTTCGAGTTCGAGGAGGCGGACGCGCCTCGCCGACTGGCCCGCGTTCAGTGAACGGCCCGTCTGTCCGCGGCGGCAGTCATGCCCAAACGCAACGTCGTGCTGCTCGTCGTCACCTCCCTGGTGAGCCTCGTGGCGCTGGCGGCGAGGGAGCGGCACGACCACGCACGGCGATTCGGCGAGGTGCTGACGGGAATCGAGCGGAACTACTACCGACCGGTCGACGGCGAGCGGCTCTACCGCACCGCGGTCGAGGCTGCCGTCGGTGCGCTCGACGAGCATTCCGCCTACCTCCGCGGCAGCGGCCGCGAGGAGTTGGAGTCGGCGCTCGACCAGCGGTTCGGCGGCGTGGGCCTGGAGCTGGCGATCGACCCCGCGACGGTGGAGCCGGTCGTGGTCACGCCGGTGTTCGACTCACCCGCCTGGCGGGCCGGCGTGACGGCGGGCGACCTGGTGGTCGCGGTGGATGGCGTCGCCACGAAGGGACTGCCGTTGCGGGACGTCGTCGCGCGGCTGCGGGGGACCGTCGGCGACCCGGTGACCGTCACGATTGTGTCGGCGACGGCTCGGGCCACCCTCGACCCCGCCGAGTTGACGTCGGCCGCGAGCCCGGGCCGCGACGTGGTGATCGTGCGGGCGGTCGTCGCCGTGGAGAGCGTGCAGGGCGACCGGCGTCGTCCCGATGGCTCGTGGGACTGGTGGCTCGAGGGCGTGCCGGGTGTGGCCTACGTGCGGATCGGCAGTTTTGGGGAGCGGACGGCCGCGGAG
>VGYP01000351.1 GCA_016872955.1 Planctomycetota bacterium | reverse complement strand
GGCCCGATCCCTAGGCCAAGCTGGGCTGCGAACTCGTCGCGGCCGCGGCGGGCCAAGGTCGTCGCGTCCAACACATCCTGCGGCGGCAGCACGAGGCCCCCTGCCAGCGCGGCCGGGAGACCCGCCGAGTGGCGGTCGGCGGCGGCCCGGCCCGCCAGCGCGACGGCGGCACCGGAGGTGCCGACCTCCGCGATGCCCAGGGTCCCGCCCGCCGCGGCCACGGCCCCCAGGGTGGCATCCTCGAGTTCTTCGTCCTCGACGCCGAACACGAGTTCTCCAAGACACTCGCGGATCACGGCTTCGGTCGCCGCGATCCTGCGTTGGCAGTCCGCCTCGTCACGGCCGCGGGCCGCGATCCGCAGCGTGATCGTCGCTTCGTGGGCAGTGATGCCGACGAGCGGTTCCCGGCCGCGGCGGACGAGGTCAGGAAGCAGCGCTTCGATCGCGCTCTCACCGGCACCGAAGCACTTGATTCGCCGCTGCACAATCGTCGCCGCTGCCGGCAGGATCGCGGCGATGGCCGGCCCCACCGTCAGCCTCCACATCGTGCGCATCTCGGCCGGCACGCCTGGCAGCGTGAAGATCCGGCACGAGCGGCCGGCGTCCCCGATGGAGAGGTCGATGCCGGGGGCCGTGCCGTTGGGATTGGGAATCTCCCGACCGCCGACCGGAAACATCGCCTGCCGGCGGTTCGACTCGGGGCAGGGCATGCCGCGGGCGGCGAACCGGGCTGCGATTGTCTCCAACGCGGTCGGCGAGACGACCAGCGGGCGATCGACCAGGGCCGCGAGCACGTCGCGGGTGAGGTCGTCGGCGGTCGGGCCGAGGCCGCCGGTGGCGACGACGAGATCGGCCCTACCAGCCGCGACGCGGAAGGCCTCGAGGCCCGCCTCGAGCGTGTCGGCCGCCGTCGTGTGGAAGGTGACCGGAACGCCCAGCACGCCGAGTTCCGCCGACAGCCAGCGACTGTTGGTGTCGAGACGCTGCCCCGAGACGAGTTCGTCTCCGATCGCAATCACCTCGGCGAGCATCGGCGACTCCGTGCCAGAGGGCCACCCTGTCGGCCCACGACCTTTCTATACCCGCTTGCGGCCTCCCTGCACAGCGTCCCCGGGGTATCGTCTGGCCCCCTGGCCTCCGTTGGTCAACAATGGTGCCATGAACCTCGGCCTGCTCGGCAGCGATTCGCAGATGGCGAGCGTCACGGCGGCCGCCGTGACGCAGGGCGACCGCATCGCGCTGGTGGCCGACATCGCCGCGATAGCGACGCTGGCCCCGGGGGCCGAATGGGTGCCTCCGGATGCCCTACTCGATCCGGGCGGCTGCGATGCTGTGCTCGTGGGCTCCGACGGCTGGTCCGACCGCCGTGCCGAGACGGTGCGACTGCTGGTGCAGGCAGGCCGACCCGTGCTCGCGTCGCAGCCGCTCGCCCTGTCGATGCTCTGGGCCTGGGAACTGGAGATGATCCGCCGCGACGCGGGCGGGCCGCTCGTACCGTTGTTGCCGGACCGGTGCCATCCCTTCGTGGCCCGGCTGCGGAGCCTGATCGAGGGGGCACTGGCCGGTGACGATGCGTCGGCCGGCGTCGAGTCCTTGGTGCTCGAGCGCTGTCTTGCCGACCGCGGTCGTGGTGCCGTGCTCGGGGCGTTGGCCCGCGACGCCGACCTCGTGCGGGTGCTGACCGGTGATCCGGCACGGCTGTCGGCGCTCGGAGTCGATCCGTCGGGCGGAGAGGCGGGGTGGCAGTCGCTGGTCGTGGGGCTGTCGGGGCCGGCGAGCGTGCCGGTCCGCTGGCAGGTGGCTACCGCCGCCGAACCAGGCCTGCGGCTGTCGCTGCATTGCGTCGGCGACGGCGTGGTGGTCTGGATACCCGACGACCGGTCACGGGATTGGACGTGGTCACGGGCCGGCGAGCGGGAGGAGACCGCACCTCACGTTCCGTTCGGCCCGGTCCTCGCGCTGCTTGCGGCCGGGCAGTCGGCAACCACGGCGTCGGGCCCCGCGGTTCCTGAGGAGGTGCCCGCGGCGACCTGGGCGGACGCCGCCCGAGCCATCGAGTTGGCTGACACGGTGCCTCGCAGCCTTGCGAAGGGCCGCTCAGTCGACCTCCACCAGGAAGAGTTCAGCGAACTGGGAACCTTCCGTGGCACGATGGCCTCGCTCGGATGCGGCATCATCCTGGCGGCGCTCGTGCTGGTCGTGTTCGCGACCCTGCTGGGGGGCCTGGCCCACGAGTTCGGCTGGGGGTTCGGTGGCTGGCTGGCAGGCATATGGCCGGCCGTGGCCTTGGGGGCGTTGGGGGTTTTTCTCGTGCTCCAACTGCTGCCACTGGTGGTCGCCAGGCCAGGCGAACATGAGTGATTTTCCCGTGGGCCGCACCGCCGTTCGGGCCGGCGGTCGGGCTGGAAGACTCTGCCGTCCGTCGGGCCGACGCTGAACGGCGGGCTCGTTTCGGGCCGATTCCCGAAAAGCTCGGTTGTGGCCGGCGGAACGGCCGCGGCAGACCGGTTTCCAGGGGGGAGGATGCCGATGTGGCGGGTGCGGGCCTCCCTGACCATCGCGTTGGCCGTGGCCAACGCGTCGGCCGTCGTGGCCTCCGAGTCCCGTCGCTCGGCGATCGTGGTCGCCATCGAGTCCCAGAAGGATTCGGTCGTCAATATCCATGGCCAGAAAATGGTGCCGTCGGATGGCGAGGAGGAAGGCGAACTGCGGCGCGTCAACGGCATGGGCACCGGCGTGGTGCTCGATGCCCGTGGCTACGCGGTCACGAACTACCACGTCGTGGAGGGTGTCAAGCGGATCGAGGTGGCGCTTGCCAGTGGTCGCACGGTCGCGGCCTCACTCGTCTCCCATGATCCACGGACCGACCTGGCCGTGATCAAGATCGACGTCGATGGGCCGCTGCCCGTCGCCCGCATCGGCACCTCCAGCGACCTGATGATCGGCGAGACCGTGCTCGCGCTGGGCAATGCCTTCGGCTACGAGCACACGGTCACCCGCGGCATCATCTCGGCCCTGCATCGCGACGTCGAGGTGAGCCGCACCCAGCGGTACGACGACCTGATCCAGACCGACGCCAGCATCAACCCCGGGAACTCCGGTGGACCGCTGCTCAACATCGACGGCGAGGTGGTCGGCATCAACGTGGCTGTTCGCGCCGGGGCACAGGGGATCGGGTTCGCGATCCCGATCGATCACGTGCTCGACGTGGTCTCCAAACTGATCTCGGCGGAGCGGATCGGTCACGCCTGGCATGGCCTGGTCGTCCGCGCGGACGGCCGGCGGGGGGTCGTGATCGA